>JAQVNH010000129.1 GCA_028703215.1 Eubacteriales bacterium | reverse complement strand
AAGCCAATCCTCGTTTTTATAATTTGCCATAGAAGTCTTGACAGAAATTTTGGGATCATACTTATCCCTATACGCTTTAAGGCTTTTCGCCTGTAAATTAACCTCGGATTTTACTTCAAGCGGAATGACCATTCTGCCGTTGTCGATCAGAAAGTCAATTTCGGCATTGCCGCGATCATTTGTCCAGTAGTAGGTGTCAAGGTCTTTCAGGGTCTTTAACTGTTGCAGTACGAACTGTTCGGTTAATGCACCTTTGAACTCTTTGAATAATTCGTTGCCGTCCAGTAGCACATCCTGACGAAGCCTTACCATACAGGACAACAGCCCAACATCCACCAGAAACAACTTGAACGCTTTTAAGTCCTCATAGGCTTTAAGAGGTAATTTCGGTGTGGTTGCCCGATGCACCTTATGTACAAGGCCGCAATCGTCAAGCCAGAGCATGGCGAGCTCGAATTCTTTGGCTCTTGAACCCTCCTTAATCAGCCCATAGATGAACTTTTTGTTTTCCTTTGCAAGCTGTGCGGGAATACTGTTCCAAAGCATACGGATCCGTGGAACAACCTCATTTGGCGCATGCTTTGAAAAATCCTGCTCATAAGATGACAATATCCGTTCCTGAATTTCCCGCGCCACATTAAAATCCTTATTCATGGAAAAATAGAACACGGCTTCCGGCATGCCCCCTACAAAATAATAATGCTTTAGCAAATCAACATACTCCTGCCTAAACGTAGACACCATTTCATAGTCGCCTTTTTCCAAAAGTTCAATAAACTGCTCTTTTCCCATAGCCCGCATAAACTCTGCAAAAGACAGCGGGTAAAGGTCTAAAAACTCCACCTTGCCTACTGGGAAAGATGTGCCTTGATGAAGCGCAACTCCAAGCAGCGAACCTGCACAAACGATATGATATTGGGGAGCGTTTTCGTTAAAATATTTAAGTGCGGTTAAAGCCTTTGGAACCTCTTGTATCTCATCAAAGATCAGCAATGTATTTGACGATTCAATTTTATGACCGGCGTATAGCTCAATCCCTGTGACAAGACGTTCTACATTCAGGTCTGCGGAAAAGAGATCATGCATTCGCTGGTTGTTGTCAAAGCTGATATAAACACTGTTTTGATATGCGTTCGCGCCAAACTCTTTCATCAGCCAAGTCTTGCCGACCTGTCTTGCCCCACGTATAATCAATGGTTTTCTGTTTTTCTTTTCTTTCCATTTATATAACTGTTCTATTGCTGTACGGTACATATTGTCTAGCCCCTCATATCGTCTTTTGATAGCATTATATCTCAAAATCACAATTAGTGCAACGACTTTATGGCTTTAATCTACACTTTCATGTATTGTCTATTGGTGAGTATTACCCTGCTATGAGTTGCAGGCTTTAGAATATGATACAAATCGAAAACTGATCATCAACCAGTCAACGCATTAAAGTCAAATAGTTTAATGCGTTGACTATTACGATCGCTGCCTCAGCCCTTGTAAGATATGCTTTGGGTTTGAAGCTTCCGTCCGGATACCCACGGATTATCCCATTTGTTTTGGCTGCTGCCGCATATTTGCGTGCCCATTCAGAGAAATCGGCTTCATCTGTGAATCCCGAACCGGAATCCTCCTCCGGCAGTCCTAAAGCCAGTGATATGATTTTCAGCATTTCTTCCCTGGTGATCATTTGATCCGGCCCAAATTCATTATCATTATCGTTATAACCGCTTATAATATTCCGGTTTCTGGCTGCTGTGATGTAATCCCTCGCCCAATGTCCCTCTGTATCATCAAATGCAATGCCCGAATCCAAATCATACTCTAATGCCCTGGCCAGCATAGTTATAAACTCTGCCCTTGTAATCGGATGGTCAGGTTTGAAGCTGCCGTCAGGATAACCCAATATTACTCCCTGAACGTTTAGCATGATTATACTCTCACTTGCCCAATGGCTGCCGATATCTGAAAATGGACTTACGCCCGGCGGCAATTCTTCTTCAGTATCCTCATCCTGCGGAGAATCAGGGACAGGAGGTCTGTCCCCCGTGCTTATTATAGCAGTATCACTGTTGCGGGATATGTTCATAGCTGCATCCGCCGCGATTACGAAGTATTGATAATAGGTGTTATACAGCAGGTTTATGTCATTGTAAGTGTTGGCAGCAGTGGTTCCTATCTTTGTAAAGTGATCCTCATCCTCGCTGCATCTGTAAATATAATATTCGGTCACGCCCGTGTCATCCTCTGAGGCAGTCCAGTTCAGCACCACACTGTTACTGCCTGCAAGGCCGGCGGTCATGTCTTCCGGGGTAGTGGGTATCTGAGTGTCCGGTCCAGGGTCTCCTCCGATTACGATGATCTTGCCCTTATTGACCGTATCACCATGTATATAATAATACTCATATTCTCCCGGATAATCGAATTGGCAGCGATATACCGCAAAGGGTTCCAGCATCCCCGAATCAAAGCCTTTTCTATCCTGCTCCGGATCAATGACGCTCTGAATGTGGATCTCGGGATGAATGCCTCGTGCAAATATCTGGTTAAAGGTGGATGCTTCCGGCACCTCGGAGATCCATTCCACGACCTGCCCCGTGTTGATCTGTACTTCGGTCAGATCCTCCCCGGCAGAGCCTTTCAGACCTTCTGTCGAAGCTTCGATCACGTGCATCGGCTCTGCTTCCGGCAGAGAGGTGTACGGCACATTGCGGTGCACGATTTCGGTTATAACCTCCAGATCCTCACTGCGCCAACTCTGGTAGGGCGCAGGGTTTTCCACCTGAAGATAGTAGGTGCCGGGCGGAGTAAAGAAGGCAAAATAGCCGTCAGTTCCTACCGTTTGAGGGTTTTCCTGGTTTTCGTAGATGTCCAAATACGCCGGCCATTCTCTCCAGCGGTCTGTTTCATTCACGTATTCCATACAAGTGACTACAGCGCCGGGAACCACCTGGCCCCAACCTTCCGCAGCATCATAAACGTAACCGTCGGGATCGACTAAAATGATCCCGGGAGCATCAAGAGGTTTTTCCTGGCCTTTTACGCACTCCACATGAACATTGACGGTATGGGCAGATTGAATTTTAAAGGTGAACAGGTTGCCGTTCTGACTTTCCGGCAAATATTTTCTGCCGTCGGCAATTATATAGATTTCCTCGGGAGTTTCCGTACCGGCATAAATGGTTACGATGGAATTCCGAAATCCAAGGGCACCGGGCATCTCCCAGTTGTCTGTGCTGATCAGGCCGGTATCCTTGTTTTTGAAAGGGTAAGTATAACCCGCTCCTTTCCAGGTGGAACGCTGGGGACACCAGCAGTGCGTGGACTCGGTCAAAGAAACGGTTGGGGTATGTTGACTCCGTAACCCATGATACGCTGCAACTGCATAAAAGCTTAACGTCTCACCCTCATTGCGACCGGCGGGGATCGTACCGAAAAACCGTCCCATTTCATCCATATTGAAATTACCGACAGGGATCAGCTCATCGGTTGAAGCGTTGTAGATCTCTATTTCAGTATCCGGAAGAGATTGTCCGATAAAAAAGAAGGACCGGTCTATATGCAGCATTTCTCCGTTGGTCGGACTGATTATCTGAGGCGCCGGCAATTCATAATCAAATCTGAAGGTATTGCTGAAGTTTTGCTTGTTCGTACTGTAGCCATTATTCATGCTGACCTCGGTATTTACTATTAGGTCTTCTCCAAAAGGGAAATCCTCTATGGGAGTAAAGATGGTGGTCGTATAGAATCCGCGTTCGTAAAAGCGGGATTCGGATATCTCGGTAAGCAATTTCTGGTCCCCAATTTTGTCGCAGTTTAGATCCGGTTTTCCGCTGAATTCCCAACTTCCGGAAGCGATATCGGGAAGAAACGAATAATGATCTGCTATCCAGACATAGGAATCTGGCCATTCTTCTGCCAACGTCTCAGTATTGCTGAGATTGAAGGTGGTGGTATAAACCTGCTTGAC
>JAQVNH010000128.1 GCA_028703215.1 Eubacteriales bacterium | reverse complement strand
AGGGTGGAAAGACAGTTACGGTAACCAAAAAGTACAAGACCAGCATTGAGGAATTCGGTGCTGCCCAGTAGCTGTCGAGGATAAGTTCAAACTAGACAAAAGTTTTAAGGAGTGATCGTTATGCCATTAAAAAAATATAAGCCAACTTCGCCCGCAAGAAGATTCATGACTGTGACCGATCGCAGCGGCATCAGTAAAAAGAAACCCGAAAAGTCTCTTCTGGCGGCAAAGACCCGCAAGGGCGGAAGAAACTCATACGGAAAGATCACGGTCCGTCATCAAGGCGGCGGAGCGAAGCAGCAGTACAGGCTGATAGATTTCAAAAGAGATAAGGATGGAGTCACAGCAAAGGTCTCTGCCATCGAATACGACCCCAACAGGTCTGCAAACATAGCGCTTTTATTCTATGTTGACGGAGATAAAAGATACATAATCGCACCGGCTGACTTAAAAGTAGGTGACACAGTTGAGTCTGGGCCTTCAGCGGACATCAAACCGGGGAATGCGCTCCCGCTTTCCAATATTCCGCTGGGCACAAAGATCCATAACATCGAAATGAAACCGGGAAAAGGCGCACAGCTTGTCAGGGCGGCGGGAGAATCTGCTCAGCTCATGGCAAGGGAATCGGATTACGCCCAGGTCAGGCTTCCCTCTGGAGAAGTAAGGATGATAGCTGTCGAATGCAAAGCCTCCATAGGCCAGGTCGGCAATATCGAACATGAAAACATATCCATCGGAAAAGCAGGGAGAAAAAGATGGCTGGGTATCCGTCCGACAGTCCGCGGAGTCGTAATGAATCCCAACGATCACCCCCATGGCGGCGGAGAAGGCAAGGCTCCCATAGGAATGCCCGGGCCAGTAACACCTTGGGGCAAACCGACTCATGGATACAAAACGAGAAGAAAGAACAAGAAGTCCGGTCAGTATATAGTAAAAGGAAGAAAGTAGGATTTGAAAACCGGCTTTTAACTATAAAGCAAGTTTTCGTTGAGAGGAGGACGCGTTTATATGGGCAGGTCATTAAAGAAGGGGCCGTTTGTTGAGCCTAAACTGCTAAACAAGATTGAAGAAATGAACAAGACGAATACAAAAAAGGTTATTAAAACATGGTCAAGAGCTTCGACCATATTCCCGCAGATGGTAGGCCACACTATCGCGGTGCATGACGGAAGAAAGCATGTCCCAATATACTTATCAGAAGACATGGTGGGGCACAGGCTTGGTGAGTTTGCTCCCACAAGAACATTCAGGGGGCATGGACATCATACGGAAAAGTCCACGGCATTAAAATAAAGGTTTACCAATCATTAGACGCGCAGTGCGGTGAAAGGAGGAATCCAGTTGGAAAAGAGAGTCAGAACGAAGGAAGATCTGCTTAAGGAAAAAGACAGGATTCTTGAACTGTACAACAAGAAGGAACCGAAGAGCCATAAGACAGCGCTCTTAACAAGAAAAGAAAGAAAAGTGCTCGGTATTGGCAAGGATGAGGGTGTTGCAACAATAAAATACACCAGGATCTCTTCAACAAAAGTGAAGATAGTACTGGATATTATAAAAGGAAAAGGACTGGACGAGGCGTATGCAATACTTAAATACACGCCAAAAATTGCGTCCGAGATGCTCTTGAAGTTGCTCAAGTCTGCTGAATCCAATGCCGTTAACAATAACGAAATGGACAGAGAAAAGCTGTACGTGGCGGACGCTTTCGCAAATCAGGGACCTACAATGAAAAGAATTAATCCGGTTTCGCGAGGAAGCGCAAACCAGATATTGAAAAGAAGCAGTCATGTTACTGTAATAGTGAAAGAAAGAGCTGCTCAATAGCTCAGGAGGAGGTTGGCGGATGGGAAATAAAGTTAATCCTCATGGATTGAGAATAGGGATAATCAAGGATTGGGATACAAAATGGTATGCTAAAGGCAGCAAATTTTCCGAATTGCTTATAGAGGACGTTAAAATCAGAAAGTTCATCAAGAAAAAACTCTTCGCGTCGGGAGTCGCCAGGATCGAGATCGAAAGGGCAGCCAATAAGCTGAAGATCAACGTTCACGCGGCAAAACCGGGCATAATCATCGGAAAAGGCGGAACAGGAATCGAAGAGCTGCGCAAGCAAGTTGAAGTAATGACAAAAAGGAATGTTCTTATAAACATAACCGAAATCAAGATTCCTGATGCAAATGCCCAGCTCGTAGCAGAAAACATCGCATCACAGCTCGTTAGAAGGATTTCATTCAGAAGAGCTATGAAGCAGACAATGACCAGAGCAATGAGAATGGGAACAAAGGGAATAAAAACCCAGGTTGCCGGACGTCTCGGCGGAGCTGAAATAGCCAGGACCGAGCAGTATCACGAAGGAACGATACCTCTTCAGACACTTAGAGCGGACATTGACTACGGATTCTCGGAAGCGGATACGACCTACGGTAAAATCGGTGTCAAGGTCTGGATATATAAAGGCGAAGTTCTTCCTGAAGTAAAAAAGGATAGGCAGGCGGAAGGAGGAAGCAAGTAATGTTGATGCCAAAAAGAGTAAAACGCAGAAAAGTACATAGAGGCAGAATGAAAGGCAAGGCTTACAGAGGCAGCACTATAGCAAACGGTGAATTTGGACTTAAGGCTCTTGAACCTGCTTGGGTCACAAGCAATCAGATAGAAGCCGCAAGAATAGCAATGACTCGTTTCATAAAAAGAGGCGGACAGGTGTGGATAAATATTTTTCCGGATAAACCTGTCACAAAGAAACCTGCCGAAACCCGTATGGGAAGCGGCAAAGGCTCTCCTGAATATTGGGTGGCTGTTGTCAAACCCGGGAGAGTACTATTTGAGATTGCAGGAGTTAATGAGGAACTTGCAAGAGAAGCAATGAGACTAGCTGAAAACAAGCTTTCGATCAAATGCAAGTTTATTGCCCGCAACGATGAAATGGGTGGTGAAGCAAATGAAGTCGAATAAAATAAGAGAAATGAATGACAAAGAACTTCAAGATGAATTAAAGGAATTAAAGACTGAGTTTTTTAAGCTTAGATTTCAGTATGCAACGAACCAGCTTGAGAACCCGATGAAGTTGAACCTTGTAAAAAAGGACATTGCGCGTGTTAAAACGATTATCAGGGAAAGAGAAATCAAAAGCACGGCAAGCAGCTTATAAATGCAAGTATTGAATATACCCGTCGCCGGGAGGAGGCAGACAATGGCTGACAGAAATTTAAGAAAGATCAGAGTCGGAAAAGTAGTGAGTGATAAGATGGACAAAACAGTTGTGGTTACGATCCAGGGCAGCGTTAAGCATCCTCTTTATAAAAAGATCGTAAAAAGAACTTACAAACTCAAAGCTCACGATGAAAATAATGAGTGCGGTTTAGGTGATACAGTCAAGGTTATGGAAACAAGGCCTTTGAGCAAAGATAAAAGATGGAGAGTAGTCAATATAGTTGAGAAAGCCCGGTAAGAAGGGCTTGAGGAGGTACTGGCAATGATACATGTGCAGACTATGCTTAAATCAGCCGACAATACCGGTGCCAAGGAAATGATGTGCATCAAGGTACTGGGCGGAAGCAGAAGGAAGTATGCAAATATCGGAGATATAATCGTTGTCGCAGTCAAGAGTGCTGCGCCCGGCGGAGATGTGAAGAAAAGCGAAGTAGTTAAAGCCGTTATCGTAAGATCGGTCAAGGGAGTCAGAAGAAATGACGGTTCCTATATCAAATTTGACGAGAATGCGGCCGTTATAATAAAAGATGACATGAATCCGAGAGGGACACGTATATTCGGACCGGTTGCAAGAGAACTCAGGGAAAAGAACTTTATGAAAATTTTGTCCCTTGCACCGGAAGTTCTTTAAACGATTGACCGTAATTGAGGAGGAGGCGCAGAAATGGCCAACACAGTACATGTAAAAAAAGGTGATACGGTATATATTCTCTCAGGCAAGGACAGAGGCCGCAAAGGGAAAGTACTTGAAGTTATGTCAAAG
>JAQVNH010000127.1 GCA_028703215.1 Eubacteriales bacterium | reverse complement strand
GAATGAAGGATGATGTGCTTATGGTGATATTTAATCCCCGCGTAAGCTTGTTCCCATTGAGTTCTCTGTTCAAATCCAGCATTTTGTATCCCAAGTCCGCTATCGCCGTGACATCTTCGTTATTCTCTCCGGGCAGCCCTATCATGAAATACAGCTTGATGTTGTTCCATCCTCCGGAAAACGCGATTTTCACGGAATTAACAAGGTCTTCCTCGTTTACTCCCTTATTTATAACGTCCCTCATCCTTTGAGTGCCGGCCTCGGGAGCGAATGTCAGTCCGCCCTTGCGCACCTCGTTGACCTTTTCCATGATGTTCAGCGAGAATGAATCGACTCTCATCGAGGGAAGAGAAAGATTGATTTTTTTATCAGCGGTAAGTTTAAGAAGCCTGTCTGTAAGCTCGCTGATTTCGCTGTAGTCGCTCGTGCTGAGAGATGTCAGGGATATCTCCTCGTATCCCGTGCTGTCGATCAGCTTTGAGGCTTGTTTTTCAAGAGTTTCCGCGCTTTTCTCCCTCACAGGCCTGTAAACAAATCCGGCCTGGCAGAATCTGCATCCATGAGAGCATCCCCTGAACAATTCAAGCATGATCCGGTCATGCACGATGCTTGTGTAGGGTACTGTCATTTCTTCGGGAAAATAAGAGTTGTTCAAATTATGAACAATTCTTTTTCTTATCTTTTTGGGAAATTTATCCGACCTCGGCTCCATTTTTGATAATGTGCCGTCTTCATTGTACTCGACACTATATAGCGAGGGAACGTAAACGCCTTCTATCAATGCGATCTTTTCCAGGAAATCCTGCCTTTTCGGCTTTTTTTTCTTCCACTTCAGATATTCATCCAGGATCTCGTTTATGACCTCTTCGCCCTCGCCTATCACGAAAAAATCAATAAAATCCGCAAGCGGTTCCGGATTGTATGCGCATGGACCGCCGGCGCAGACAAAAGGATCATCCCCTTTTCTTTGTGAGCTGTGCAGAGGGATGCCCGCAAGGTCCAGCATATTCAGTATATTGGTATAACTCATTTCGTACTGCAGGGTGAATCCGACTATATCGAAACTTTTTACCGGGTCACGCGTTTCCAAGGCAAATAAAGGAATACCGTTTGTTCGCATGGCGGCTTCCATATCTGTCCACGGCGCAAATACACGTTCGCAGTAGGCATCTTTCCTTAAGTTGATGAGATGATACAGTATCTTCATGCCCAAGTGCGACATGCCTACTTCGTAAACATCCGGAAAACAGAAGGCAAACCTTATATCGACCTCTGCCGTATCCTTTTTGACAATATTCCATTCGCCTCCGGTATAACGCGCGGGTTTTTCCACTCCGGATAAAATCCTATCGTCTAACTTAACTGGCATAAACAAGTCCTCTCAAACTTAAAACTTTCCACGCTCAAAAAACTTTCAGCTTTCCATGTGTCAACTTATTTAAACTGAATGCTTATCATCCGATTCAATTATATACAAAACGGTTCCCTTTTGAACATTTATTTATTCAGGCAGGGACAAAGCCGGTCATTCCCGATTTCAAGGTCTAATCCGATGCGCATTCCGCAGCGCCGGCATGAAAAATTCCTCTGTCAGCTCCACATATCCCGAGTCAAACTTTATCAATCCATCGTCTCTCATTTTTGCCAGTTCCCTTGACAGCGAAGTTCTTTGGACGCCAATCTTTTCAGCTAAAGCTTTCTTTGTTATTCCAAGTTTTATTACTTTGCCATTCTGTTTTTTTGATTCATAGTCAAGGTAGCTCATGACGCTTTCGCGAATCGTTGTGTTGACATAATGCTTTATTTTATCTCCGAGAATTGCCGTATGATCCGACACATATTCAAGATAGCTTTTTAAAAAATCCAAGTTGCCTGCGAACAACTTGAATAATACGTTTTTATTTATTTCCAGAATCACCGAATGCAATTTCGCGGTAACGGTCATCGGGTAATACGGATTCTTAGAAAACATAAGATTTCCGCCGAGAATGTCTCCGCTGAAAAATTCCGCTATTGACATAAGGCTGCCCGATTCATCGATACGCTCTATAGCTACGCTCCCTGAAAGTATTATTTCAAGCCTTGAGCATGCCTCCCCTGTAAAATGAACGATATTGTTTTTTGCATATTCGGTTATTTTGAATTTCCCCTCATTCAGAAAAAGTTCGATTTGTTCAGATTCAATTGTTTTGAAAAGATCGACTTTTTTCATAACATCCAAATAACTTTTCATAATTCGATCCCCCCATGTGTTACATTGGTAACACCTTTCCGGTAATTTTATTACTATAATGTTTAAATAGCAAGGTATTCTTGTTTGAAACAATCAATAAGGGGGATAATTTATTATGAAATACGCGGCAAATATTATTCGAATACTTTTTCTGGCACTGTTTATATTTCTTCTGGCAAACGGGAAAGTGTTTCTGTGGCTCGCCTTGTTTGGGATCAGTCTTATTGCGGCATTGTTTTTCGGCAGAATATACTGCGGATATGTATGTCCCATGAACACTTTGATGATTCCTGCGGAATGGCTCTCCAAAAAGCTTAAGATTCAATCAACAAGCACGCCGAAATGGCTCAAAAACGGTTATTTTAGCTGGATAGCCTTAATCTTAAGCGTAGCAGCAATGCTTTTATCGAAAAGAATTTTGCATATCGAGCTTCCGATTCTGCCGATCTGGCTGGCCGCCTCCGTGCTTATCACTCTTAGATATAAACCGGCGGTATTCCATAATCTTATTTGCCCGTTTGGCACTCTTCAAAGAACTTTCGGCAAGTTTGCGCGCTTTTCGAAAAAGGTCGACAAGGAAGCCTGCATAGGTTGCAAGCTCTGCGAAAAGGCATGTCCTTCCGAAGCGATAGTCGTTTATTCGGCAGATAAAAAGGCGCAGATCGACACCGCGTTGTGTCATCAATGCAATAATTGCAGCGAGGTTTGTCCTAAAGGCGCTATACGTTACGGCAAATGAAAAACAGCAAGGCTTGTTTACTTGATCTAATTCGCATGATATAATCACGTTTCTGGGAGGAAAGACATTATGGTTGAACAAATATTTAAATTATCAACAGGCAATGAAAAAGCGGTGGAGAAAGTCATATTTGACGAAAATCTTCATTATCTGCATATGGTATTCAATAAAAATGAGGGTTTGCCGGAGCACTTTTCAAATTCGAATGTATACATGAACGTCCTTCGCGGAAGGCTGTCCATCAGACTCGACGAACAGGAAATTCATGAATACGATGCAGGGAATCTGTTAAAAATACCGTTTAAAACAAAAATGAACGTTAAAAATTTGCATGATGAAACCTTGGAGCTGATCGTTGTAAAAGCACCGGCTCCGAAAACATGAGTAATAAAAGGCGCAATGAAGATTGATTTTAATAATATAACATTCACGGAGGAAAATGAAATGAGCATGTTTTGCTATCAATGCCAGGAAACTGTAAAAAATACAGGCTGCACCATTAGAGGTGTTTGCGGAAAAAATGAAGAGGTTGCAAAACTCCAGGACCTACTGATTTACACGCTAAAAGGGATCTCCGAAATTGTCGTCAGGGGGAAAGTCGACGTAAGCACACTCGGCGAAACGAACCATGAGATGCTCAGCAGTCTCTTCATGACTATCACTAACGCAAATTTTGACGACAGAAAATTTGAAGATCAGATCAGGAAAATGATCGCATTGAGAGATGCACTTAGAAATTCTGTTGATATAAACGACTTTCATGATGCAGCGACCTTCGCGCTGAATGCCGGAGAGTCTCTGCTGGAAAAAGCATCCTCAGTCGGAGTTCTTTCCACTGAAAATGAAGATGTGCGCTCTCTTCGCGAGATCGTCATCTATGGCCTTAAGGGAATGGCCGCCTACACCGAGCATGCAAAGAACATCGGAAAAGAAGACATGTCTGTCAACGCATTTATTTATGAAGCACTTGCGGCAACGCTCGATGATTCTCTTACAGTTGATGGCC
>JAQVNH010000126.1 GCA_028703215.1 Eubacteriales bacterium | reverse complement strand
TGAGCGTCTCGTTTCTTATTTGCTTCCTTATTGTTTTTGCCGAATTGTCGATGCGTTTTTTTATCCCCAGCGGGAGCTTATTCAAAAAAAGCCCCACCATTTTTTCGCCTTCTCCGCTGAGCCGGTAAAAATGTCTGCCTTCATTACGGGATGAATCCAGCATGCCCTGCTCGGCCAGCTCGTCCAGAGAATGCTGCAATATAAAATAATTCATAAAATTGTTCTCAAGTATTATCTTATATACCTGAAGACTGCTCAGAGGGATCTCTATTTTCTTAAACAAATAAAGAAGAATGAGCTTGTTTTGAGCTATTTCATTGGTGCTTCCAAGCGATTCCATGAGCATCCTTCCTGAAAAAAATATTCGTACGACAGGCATTGCCTGTCAATCATTATATCAAAAGAACGATCAGCCGCAAGAAATCTTTACATGATCTTTTCAAATACTTGCATTGGAATTTTTTATTATTGATATATAATATAAATATGCGTGGGACTGAGCTTGGGAGGTGCGGAACATGAAGAAAGAGGCTATTGCGGTGCTTCTTGCCGGAGGACAGGGGAGCCGCCTGGGCGTGTTGACCAAAAAACTTGCAAAACCTGCCGTTCTTTACGGAGGCAAATACAGGATCATTGACTTTTCCCTGAGCAATTGCACCAACTCCGGAATAGACACTGTGGGGGTAATGACACAGTACAGGCCTCAGAAACTCAATTCGCACATCGGCATAGGAAAACCCTGGGATATGGACATAATGAACGGCGGAGTCACTATATTATCCCCGTATCTTAAAGATAAAATCGGCCAATGGTATCTCGGGACGGCAAATGCCGTATTTCAAAATATCGAATTTGTGGACAAATATTCTCCGGACTATATAATAGTGCTTTCCGGGGATCATATATATAAAATGGATTATACAAAGATGCTCGATTACCACAAACAGAACAAGGCTGATTCGACTATTGCCGTAATAGATGTTCCTTATGAGGAAGCTTCCAGATACGGCATCATGAATACTCGGGAGAACGGCCAGGTTTATGAATTCGAGGAAAAGCCGGCGGCTCCGAAAAGCACGCTTGCTTCAATGGGGATATACATCTTCAACAGGGATGTTCTCAGGGATTATTTGCTCAGGGATCAGAAAGACCCTCATTCAGAACATGATTTCGGTCGCAATATCATTCCGGCAATGCTCCTCGGAGGACAAAGGATCTGGGCATACAAATTCAGCGGGTACTGGAAAGATGTCGGAACGATCCACGCATATTGGGAATCGAATATGGATCTTATCCAGAGGATACCGGAATTCAATCTTTATGACCCGACCTGGAAAATATATACGCCAAATCCCGTAAAACCCGCTCACTATATCGGAACCGAAGGCAGGGTGAGGACTTCGATCGTGGCGGAGGGTTGCGTCGTCAACGGGAATGTCAGTCACTCCATACTTTTTCCGGGGGTGTTCATAGGCAAGAACACAGTCGTCAAAGACAGTATAATAATGTCAAACTGCGTGATAGGGGAAAATAATTTTATTGAGAAATGCATCTTCGGGGAGGATGTGGAAACCGGTGAAAATGTAAGGATAGGACTCGGCGAAGCGTTGCCCAACGAATGCAATCCGGATGTTTATACAGACGGGATAACGGTTATTGGTGAAAAAGCTGTAATACCGGACAACACGGAGATCGGCAAAAATGTCATGATCGATAGCGAAACCGGAGCCGAAGAGTTTTCGGGCGCAAAAATAGAGTCGGGCAAATGTGTCCTTAAGGGGGAACAATAAATGAGATCGACAATGGGTATCATTTTGACCGGCGGCGGTAAACATGAACTTCAGGAATTGTCTGCGATCCGTTCAAGCTCGGCTATTCCTGTAGCCGGAAAATACAGGGCTATCGACTTTACACTTTCAAACATGGTCAACTCCGGAATAAGAAACGTGGGAGTAATAACTCAATACAGTTCGAGGTCCCTTATGGATCACCTGGGTTCGGGAAAGGAATGGGATCTGGACAGAAAGAAAGACGGGCTATTCATATTCTCGCCCTCGCTTGGTGCCGAAAACTCCGGGTGGTACAGAGGCAGCGCCGATTCCATTTATCACAACCTTTCATATTTGTTGAGAAGTGATGAAGAATACGTGCTCATGGCTCAGGGATACAGCGTTTATAAAATGGATTTCGAGGAACTCCTTGAGGCGCATATAAAAAAGGCGGCAGATATAACGATCGTTTACAGAAAAATGGACGATTATCCCGTTGGGGAACTGCGTCAAATGGGGATAATAAAACTCGGCGAAGATGAGAAAGTCGTCGATCTGATGGAAAAACCCCTTGATCCTTCAACGAATATAGCTTCGCTCGGAATATATATCCTTAAAAGATCTCTGCTGATATCGCTGCTGCAGGAAAGCGCCGCACATGGCGCATACGATTTCGTCATAGATATTCTAATAAAAAAACTGAACATTCTTAAAATATGCGGATTCGAATTCAAAGGATACTGGAGAAATCTCGGGTCAGTGCAGCTTTATTACCGGTGCAACATGGAGATGCTTGATCCGAGCCTGATGTATGATCTGTTTATAAAGGGAGGCAAAATTTACACCAAGGTCAAGGATGAAAGCCCGGCAAAATATAATGAAGAGGCAGATGTAACAAATTCAGTGATCGCCGACGGATGCTTTATCGAAGGCAAGGTGGTAAACAGCGTGCTTTTCAGAGGAGTGACGATCGAAAGGGGAGTTACCGTAAGCGACAGCATACTTATGCAGGCAACGAAGATAAAAGAAAACGCTTCCCTGAAATATGTGATAACGGACAAGAATGTTGTTGTAACAAGCGGCAAACAGATAATGGGCGATAAAAACTTTCCGGTGATAATAAACAAAAATATTATAGTGTAGGTATGAAACAATATTTATTGCCTCCGCATTTGGAATTATATATAATACACAGAGATACCTAAGATAAATATGCCAACGGAGAACCTAAAAATGAAAAAGACAGTATACAGATTACTTACAATAATTCTTTCGGCAATTTTGATATTTACCGGATGTTCGTCAGAAAATAACGACCCAACAGCAAGCACAACAACCGTAATTACTAGCGGAACCACCGGGCAGGGCGATCCCGCGGCTACGACAAGCGCTGCGGAAAGCACGCCAGCTCCGGTTGAAACGACCGCGCCTGATTACAGCGTTTTGCAGCCTAATGAGGCCGGAAAGATAATGATCGTGATGTTCCATTACTTTGTTGAAACATTCGATCCTGCCAAGAACAACGAGTATACGATGGAGCTGGACGGATTCCGTTCGCTGCTGCAAACATTTTATGACATGAATTACAGGCTGATCAGTCTGAGCGATTATCTGAACAATAATATAGACGTGCCTGCGGGATGCATTCCTATGGTTTTTACATTCGACGACGGTTCTCCGACCCAGTTCAGTTTTATTAAGGATCAAAGCGGAAATCTTAAAATCAACCCCGACACAGCCGTCGGGATCATGGAGGAATTTTATGCGCTGCACCCTGATTTCGGTCTGGAGGGAACATTTTTTGTGTTTCTCAAATACAATGTGTTCTCCGGAGAGGGCACAATGCATGAACGCATGCAATATATCCTTGATAAAGGTTTTGAAATAGGGAATCATTCATTTGAACATATTAATTTCGATGGTGCCCTGCCCGAAGCCATTCAGAGCGGTATCGGGGCAAATGCCAACAAGTATGCTGATTTGATGCCGGGTTACACCATGAGTTCATTGTCTCCTCCAAACGGGATTTACCCTGCCAAAGAATACCGTGACTATTTAAAAAGCGGGATATTTGAAGGCAGGACATATGAAAATACCGCAATAGTAAGAGTTGGCGCGGAGCCGGCTTTTTCTCCTGTGGATGCAAGGTTTGACCCATATTATCTCGCGCGAGTGAGGTCTCCGGGAAGTGAAGAGGTATTCATGGATCTGACATGGTG
>JAQVNH010000125.1 GCA_028703215.1 Eubacteriales bacterium | reverse complement strand
ATTCTCGTAAAACAGATCGCTCGCTCCGACATCAAACAAAATTCTGTGGCTTTTTGTTTCGATATATATGCTGAGACCATGTTCTGAGCCAAAATCATCTGCTATCGATGTGTCTTCCACCAAGGTTTTTATGATCATGATCCATCCTTTCCGTGTCTTCGTTTTTGGCATCCGGGACAGGAGCTGTTGCCAAGTCCGTCGCAAATCTTATATCCCCCGCCTCCTATCAATAAAATATTACCGTTTACCAATGATTCGGCCAGCTTTTTTCTGGCTTCGATATATATTCCCTGAACCGTAGTCCGGGCAACATCCATATGTTTTGCGCATTCTTCCTGTGTAAAACCCTCCAAGTCAATGAGTCTTATGGCTTCATACTCGTCAACCGTCATTCTGATATTATCTTTACAGGCAGTATCCGGATCCAGAGGTCCGAACCTGTTGCTTTCCGGCATATAGCATACTTTTCTCAATTTCATCGGTCTGGGCATATCTTATCGTCTCGATTCCGGTATGAAATAGCCGGAGCGGCCGGTTATCTCTGTTGACTTTATATGTTATCCAAATTACCTCAGAATTTATGACATATGTCATTAATAATTTTATTATAATTTATTACGGACATATGTCAATAACTATTTTGTTTTTCGACTATTCATTTGATTACAGCTCGATTTTTGCGGTCGCGATACTATTCTGAAAACTGATATCGTGCTCAACAAATAATAGTGTCGGCCTGCAGGATAAGAGAAGCTCCTCTATCTGCATTCTGGAAATCACATCCACATAATTGAGAGGCTCATCCCATACGTACAGATGCGCTTGTTCACAAAGGCTTCTTGAGATAAGTACTTTCTTTTTTTGTCCCTCGCTGAAAGCTGCAATATCATTTTCAAATTGGATACGTTCAAAGCCCAGCTTGCGCAGGATCGCCTTGAACAGACTTTCATCGATTCCGCAGGAGACCGCATATTCGCTCAAACCGCCTTTCAAAGATGATGTATCCTGCGATACGTACGAAACCAACAATCCTCCGGCGACAGACAAACTGCCTGTGTGTTCAATGTTTTCTCCGCAGATCAGCCTTAAAAGACTTGATTTACCGCTTCCGTTCTTCCCGGTCAAAGCGATCCGCTCTCCCCTGTTGATCTGAAAGTTTACATGCGAAAAAACCCGCATATCCCCATAAAATATCGAAAGGTCTCTTGATTCCGCAAGAACACGTTTGGGGAAGCTCAGCGGCGATATCCGCAAACTGTCATTTTGCTCGATATTGTGCAGCAGCCCGGACTTTTCTTTTATTGCATCGCGCATACGGTTCTCCTGGCTTTTAGCGCGTTTCATGATTTTTGCCGCCTTATGCCCTACATAGCCTCTATCAAGCATTCCGCCGGAATCTGTCGGACCATACTTCCTTGTTTCCGCACGTTCGGACCATTTTTTAGTGCGCTTCGCAGCCTGAGACAATCTGCTGATTTTCTTTTTCAGTTTAATATTCTCCGCTATATCAAAACTGTCCTGCAGCTGTTTATTATGCCACCATGAAGAGAAATTTCCCTGCTGGATCTCAATGTTTGTCCTGTTGATAGAAAGCATGTGGTCAACACAGGCATCAAGAAGTGTACGGTCATGAGATACCAGAATAAAACTCTTTTTCTGCTTCAGGTATTCACCGATAATTTTTCTTCCCTCGGCATCCAAATGATTTGTCGGTTCGTCGATCAGTAAAAATTGGTTTGACTTAAGAAACATAGCTGCCAGCAATACCTTGGTCTGCTCTCCGTTGGACAGCGTTTCAAACGGTCTGCCCAAAATCTCCTCTGATATATCCAGAAGAGATATCTCGCGCAGTATTTCCCAGTCTTTAATCATAGGGCAAATATGCTTTATCGCCTTTATCGTATCCTGTGATCTGTCCTCAACAGTGTACGGGAAATACTCGAATCCAACACTCGAATCTATAGTTCCGGTGTATTGATATTCCCCCATCAGAAGCTTCAGAAAAGTCGTTTTCCCCCGTCCGTTTCTTCCGGTAAAACCAAGTTTCCAATCCGTATCAATTTGAAAACTGACATTGTCAAATATATTTTCAAAGCTTCCTTCATAAGCGAAGGTCAGATTCGTCACATTTATCATTGACATATCTATTCCTCCCTGCCTGCAGCTATGCAGCAGAAAAATCTTATTCTCTGATATCTTTATTCACCTTGCGCCTGTCCTTGATATTTTTACATCCCCGGGGAAATAGCTGCACCTTCCCTGTTTTGTAAGCATTCAGCACCATTCGTATATCATTGTCAGATACATGATTATGAGCTTCGCCCTGAAGCATGATGTCATTGTCCGGCACATATACGCAATTCCGATTGCCATTCTCATCTTCGACTTGATAGCAATAGGGCGCGTAATAACCATCCAGGCTCCCAACCCATCTTCCGCCTCTGTAACCAGCATTATAGGCGTCTCCGAGACCCAACGCGTGTCCAAACTCATGGGCGGCTGTTTGTTCAAACCAGTTTCTTCCTATAAACTCCATTTTCCCGGTTTTTGAACTCCTGATATGGTCGTAAATAACAATCGCTGATGAAGATTTCTTCACTGACCATTTCAATACCGATTCATTATTAAGTATTCCTCCGAAAATTCTGATACCCTCATGACTCCTCATGGCAAGAGCTCCGGGCAATGATGAAAGATGCCCTTTATCACCTGCTCCGATATGGATCTTCAACGTCTTTTGTTTTTTGTCGGCTGAGAACGGTTTCAGAACATTGTTAGGGCTTGGATTATTGCTGTAAATCAATGTTTCAACATTAAGGGATTGCCCTCCGACATCAAAATCACCTTTCCAAAGATTCATTATTGCGTTGGCGGCGACTTCAGCGTACGTCTCCCCCGGACAAGTATCCTTTTTAACAGATATGGGGTTTTCTGATTTTACAGTATCCGTAAACTGACTGTCGGCATCTCCCGTGAATTTTACAAATGCAGAAATTCGCACGCTATTTCCGGTCCTGATAACTTTTACCGGCGCATTCTTGAAACGAAGTTCGCAGGAAATATCCCGATCGTTTGCATTTCCCGTATTTTTAAATGGAAGTATCATTATTTCCTTAATTTCCTTTTAACTGATGTGTAATCAGAGTTTCATCCAAGCAATTGAATTGTACCATACAAAGCCTTATTTCGTATCATTATGTATACGCCTTTATGTATTAGTTGCATATATCAACATAGAACCGAAAGTGCTATAATTATTTTGTAGTATTACAGTATCGGAAGGGATGGCATATGAATATGATGGAACTGATCATGGACCAGCTTAGCAACAAGGAAACCTTGCAGCAACTGGGCCAATCGGTCAAAACTAAACCCAGTAAAGTCAAAAAAGCAGCCACTCTCGGGATTTCGACCCTGATGGAGGCATTGAACCGCAACTCGAATACCCCTGAAGGCGCAGAGGCGTTAACAAAAGCTCTTGAGCAGCACCAGGATGACGATGTAAGCGATATCCAAGGCTACCTGAAAAGAGTCGATACCGAAGACGGAGCCAAGATAATCGAACATGTCCTGGGCAGCAAAAGTAAAACCGTGCAGACTAAGCTTGCCAAAAAATCAGGCATGAGCGCCGACCAGATAGGAAAGCTCTTGATCCAGTTTGCGCCCCTGATACTGGGATTGCTTGGCAACAAAAAGAAAGAAGATAATCTTGATGCGACAGGAGTTTCAAATCTCACATCAGGTCTGTCATCAATATTGGGAGGCGGCGGCAGCGGCGGAAGCTTATTGAACCTGGCATCTTCCTTCCTTGACGACAGCAGCGGGAGCTCCAGCAGCGGTCTTGGGGGAATCCTGGGCAGTCTCGGAAGTTTGTTCAAAAAGAAATAAGCAGCGTTTCCGCTGCTTATTGATAATCATCTTAAACTTATTAGTCAGCCTCTCCACCGCCGGCGCAAAAATCGCAGGGGTCGTTTCTTTTAGCCTCAAAGGCTTCTTCAAGTGTTCCGGATATC
>JAQVNH010000124.1 GCA_028703215.1 Eubacteriales bacterium | reverse complement strand
AGGCATTCATACTGAAGTTAAAGAACGAAAGCGATTCGGAAAATCTTAAGAAAATCAAACGGGTACTTGATAGCGAACCTGTACTCGGCGGTGATATGCTTGAACTGGGAGATTGGATGAAAAGGCGTTATATCTGCACTTATGCAGATGCCTTCAAGTGCATGCTGCCTGCGGGGGTAGGACTCAAAGGCGTCAAGACGGTTGTTTTGGCAGCGGGGAATTACGATGTCAAAAGCTCTCAGCAAAAAGCATTGCTGGAATTACTGCTGGAAAACGGCGGAGAATGCGATGCGCAAGAATTAAAGAAAAAATCGGGAATAAGAAATGCCATGTCCCTTCTTTTGAAGATGCAAAAGTCTGGGATGGTTGAAATAAGGGACGATTACAACACCAGGGTATCGGAAAAAACTCTGCGAGTGGCATTTCTGGCAAAACCGAGAGACGAGATCGCCGAGCTGATTGACGGCAATCTTTTAAAAAGCATACAGCAGATCCGCGTGCTGGAAATACTTGCGGAAAATGCTCATGTTTCAACAGCTGACCTGACACGATTTGCCGGAGTTTCAGCAGGTGTTCTGAACACCCTTGAAAAACATGGATACATTGCTTTCGGCGAAGTTGAGGTCATGAGAAGTCCATACGCAAATAAGGAGGTAGCTCATACTGAAGCATATATCCCGACGTCCGAACAGAAATTTGTGCTCGAATCGCTGACCGGACATCTTGACTCGGAAAAGTTTGCGGAAATTCTGCTTCATGGAATTACCGGCAGCGGTAAAACTGAAATATACCTTCAAATTGCCCAGCAGCTGGTAAAAAAAGGAAAACAGGCGATAGTGCTTGTGCCGGAGATTTCCCTGACCCCTCAAATGATAGGCAGATTCAGGGCAAGATTCGGGAAAAGAACAGCGGTGATGCACAGCAGGCTTTCGCTGGGGGAAAGATATGACCAATGGAGGCTTATCAGAAATGATCTTGTAGACGTGGTAGTCGGCGTCAGGTCGGCTGTATTTGCTCCGCTGAAGAGACTTGGAGCGATAATTGTGGATGAGGAGCACGAAAGCACATATAAGTCGGAAATCACACCGAAATACGATGCAAGAGAAATAGCCAGACAAAGGTGCAGACAAAAAAACGCTTTGATGCTTTTAGGAACCGCTACGCCTTCAATAGTTACTTATCACAAAGCTTTGAAAAATAAGGATAACTTATTCTACTTGGGAAAACGTCCGAAAAACATAGAAATGCCTGAAATTAAAGTGATCGACATGAGGAGGGAACTGGAGACCGGCAACAGGTCTATCTTAAGCAAAACGCTTACTGACGAGATCGCGAAAAACCTGGAATCAAAACAGCAGACGATACTTTTGCTTAACAGAAGAGGACATTCAAATTTTGTTCTTTGCAGAAACTGCGGATACGCTGTAAAATGCAGGAACTGCAATATTACGATGACATACCACAGCAATTCCGAACGCCTTATATGCCATTATTGCGGTTACACGGTCAAAATGCCGCATCTTTGCCCAAACTGCGGAAGCCGAAGGATCAAATTCTTTGGAACCGGAACTCAGAAGGTTGAGGAGGAGCTTAAAAAAATATTTCCAAATGCGTCTATGCTGAGGATGGACATGGATACCACATCGGCAAAAAATTCTCATGAAGAGATATTGAACAGGTTTGAGCAGGAGAATATCGATATCCTGGTCGGGACTCAGATGATTGCAAAAGGGCTTGATTTTCCGAAAGTCACGCTTGTGGGAATGCTCGCAGCCGACGGGATATTGAACATGGAAGACTACAGGGCAACCGAAAAGACCTTTCAGCTCATAACACAGGTCTCCGGAAGGTCCGGACGGGGAGAACTGCCCGGCAGGGTCGTGATACAAACTTACAACACCGAAGCTTACAGTATAATTGATGCATGCAACAATGATTTCAACGGATTCTACAAAAAGGAAATACAACTCAGAGAGCAAATGATATACCCTCCTTTTACTCATATAGCAACTGCCGTGCTTACAGGCGCAAATGATGAAAGCGTCCAAAAGAAATCATTAGAGGTAAGGGAAATGATCTCAAAATATATAAAAACCAATGAGGGCGGCTTTTATGTAAACGGCCCCTCAAGAGCTCCGGTTTCAAAGATAAAAGGCGACTACAGGTGGAGGTTCATATTAAAGTGCGGCAGCCTTACCCGTCTGATATCTTTGCTGACAGCAGTCGCCGACAGATTCAATGAAGTCAACAGGAAAAACGGCATAAAGCTGTCTGTGGATATTGACCCTGTTTCTATGTTATAATTATTTGTCGAAAACTGCAGGAGGCGACTTGACTTGGGAATAAGAAAAGTTCTGACTGATGGGGATGAAACTCTCAGGAAAAAATCAAGAAAAGTGGAAAAGATAGATGATAGGACGATAACACTTCTTGATGACATGTCTGAAACCATGTATGCTGAAAACGGTGTTGGCCTTGCAGCGCCTCAAGTTGGCGTTTTACGCAGAGTTATTGTAATGGATATTGGAGAAGGTCTTCTTGAACTGATAAATCCAAAAATTATTTCAAAGAAAGGCGCTCAGATAAAAGCTGAGGGTTGTTTAAGCGTTCCGGACGTGTTCGGAGAAGTAAAAAGACCTGATTCTGTTGTAGTTTCAGCTATGGATAGAAAAGGGAAGAAGATAAGAATCGAAGGCTCGGGGCTTCTTGCTGTTTGCCTTTGCCACGAAATAGACCATCTTGACGGGATTTTGTTTACAGACAAAGTAATTAAATATATCGAGCCCGATACGGACAAGATATGACTGCCGCAATGGACGGGAGTGATGAGTAAATTGAGGATCGTATTTATGGGGACCCCTCTTTTTTCGATACCTTGTCTTCAAATGCTTATAGAAGAAGAACATGAAATAGCCGCTGTAGTTACCCAAACTGATAAGCCTAAAGGCAGAGGCAATGTAATGACTGCTTCACCTGTTAAGGAATTTGCCTTAAAACATGGGATAAAAGTACTGCAGCCAGTTAAATTAAGGTCGGGCGGATTTGAAACAGAACTGAGGGATATGTCTCCGGATCTTTGTATTGTGGCTGCCTATGGAAGAATACTGCCGGCCGATGTGCTTGATGTTCCCAAATACGGTTGTATAAATGTTCATGCATCACTCCTGCCGTTCTACCGCGGAGCCGCTCCGATAAACAGAGCAATCATGAACGGAGAGAGAATTTCCGGTATTTCGATCATGCAGATGGATGAGGGACTCGACACCGGGGACATATTGATGCAAAAACAGGTTGAAGTTGGAGAAAACATGACTGCAGGCGAACTGCATGATATTCTGGCAGTGGCTGGCGCAGAGGCGATGAAGGCGGTTTTGGCGGATATCAGAAACAACTCGCTCAAAATAACACGCCAGCGCGATGAAATTGCGACCTATGCTCCGATCATGACGAAAGAAGACGGGCGGATCGACTGGAAAAAGCCGGCTTCAGATATACACAATCAAGTCAGAGGCGTTAACCCCTGGCCGGGAGCTTTTACAAGCTATTGCGGCAGGCTCATGAAGATCTGGGAAACTGTAGTATGCGACAAGAAACATGGCAGAGGTGTTTTGCCGGGGACAATAATAGAATCGCTTAAAAGCTGCTTGAGAGTTGTTTGCGGTGAAGGAGAGCTTGAAATCACACAACTGCAGATGGACAATTGCAGACGGATGCAGATAGGAGAATGCTGGCACAACATCCCGTCGGGGATCGTTCTCGGAGAAAAATAACGATGATGACTATGCAAATGATGAAGGGGAAAGCAGATGGGCAGGGATATACCAAGAGAAACCGCACTTAAAATTTTAGTTGATATAGATGATAAAAAAGCCTACAGCAATGTAAGCCTCGACAGAAATCTTCGGAAAAGCGGCTTAAAGGGCACTGACAGCGCCTTTATCACAGAACTTGTATACGGAGTTACAGAAAGAAAACTCACACTGGATCATATCATTTCCGAATTTTCAACCATTAAGACCGGGAAATTATCGCCCTG
>JAQVNH010000123.1 GCA_028703215.1 Eubacteriales bacterium | reverse complement strand
GTGTGGAAATGAATGATGCTGTGATAAAAAAAGTACTTGACAGAATGAATGCAAAGATCCAAAAACTGATCACACAGTACGAACCGGACCCGGAGAAGTTTATAGCTGTTTTCTACACGGCGATAAGGGCATGGAAGCAGTCAAGCATATTTATTGAAACGCCTGAATTGTCAGTTTTTCAAAGCTGGGCGGAAAAGACCAGAGAACATTATATGGACAAGCTTGCCAGGGCTCATGAATACAAGGCATTCAGCGCTGCTCTTGAGATCGACAGAATCTACTCTGTCTTACTGGGCATGAATGATGAAAGCTTGTTGCAGCAAATCATTGATGCAATGACATTTCAAGTTTCATTCGATGGCAAGATCGTTCAAAGCGATGGAGGCGGCACTTATACATGGAGCTCAGAAGGGGAAGCGAAAGATGTCAGATGGGCGGGAGATTTGCGAGATGGTTCATATTTACACTTGATAGGAACGGGAGAGGGAAAACATAAAGAATATAGCACCACCTCGGATTCTACAATCAATTCAACGCGTAAAAAGAACTTTACTTTTGATGTAAGCGTGCTTCCGGATCCCTGCGACACAGGGAGGGTTAAGGTTGATATAAAAAAGTTCGGGCCGGATACATTGACCTATATCGACTCTGAAACAGGAGGCGAGGTCGAAATGGCTTCACAATATAGTTATATGTGGATAATGCTTGATATCTTCAATAGAGAAGAGGGCGGTTTTGCAGTCGTTATGGATCTTGCTGACGGTGTTGCCGAGTTTGAGGGCACATTGGGAGGCACCTATGAGAATGGCAAGATCAGCTATACTATAAGGCTTCAGCATACTCCGAAGTAGTTTGATATAGAAAAGCATAGGAAAAGTCAGCAGTGAAATTACATTACATGAAGAAAAGAGATGTAAAGAATAAAAATGAAAACTAAAATGAAAATGCTTGAGTCCGTTGCAGTTTTACTTATACCATTGCTCTTGTTTTCGGGATGCTCCGGTCAAAACAAGCAGGGAGAGGATTCTTCAAGCGGTAAAAACACAGATACAGAAGCCGGTATTACAACGAAAAGCGGTGTTTCATCGGAGGCCGGGGTTTCAACGGAAACCGGTTTTGATGACGGCTATGGAGCAGATGATATGGAGGTTGTCGTAGCAGACGATCCCCCCGAATTGATGGAATTTGAGAGCAGAAGCATAGGAAATGCGACTTTTACGGTTGAAAGCAGCAAAAGCACAAAGATCCAATACCAGGCGGACGGAAAAGAAAAAAGCATAAGCGTCACAGATGATTCGGGCATTGAGTGGACGCTTGAGATCCCCGGAAACGCACTTTTAAATGAAGAAGAGATCTCTATAACTCCCTTGAGCGGCATAGAGGTCGACAGCTTCCCGGGGGCGGAGTTCCACGGGATATTGCTGAAACCTGACGGGCTGGAGTTTATTGTCAGCTCGCAGATCAGCATTAAAAAAGAGGGAGAAACAATAGAAGGTGTCGTTCTCACCGGAAAACATGACGGCTCTGATATCGTCTTTTCGCCCGCAGATTCGGATGGCGGAGGCTTGAAAGCTCCCGTACAGCATTTCAGCACCTTACTGTATTTACCGAAAAGCGACCGGTCGATCACGGAGATCCAGTCAAGGGCATTGGAACAGTATGAAGAAGCGCTTGAAGAAGCGGAAGAGCTCCTTAAAAAACCGCTGTCAGTCCTTGCGCCTCCGTCGATCAGCCTGGAATGCATGAATGAAGAAAAAGAAAAACAAATAAAAGAATACTCTGACACAGTGTTAAAAGAAGAGGAAGAGGTACTGTCAAAATTCATAGCGGCAGATAAAGGCATGTGGAGCACTTTTGAGAGTGTGGAAATGAATGATGCTGTGATAAAAAAAGTACTTGACAGAATGAATGCAAAGATCCAAAAACTGATCACACAGTACGAACCGGACCCGGAGAAGTTTATAGCTGTTTTCTACACGGCGATAAGTGCTTGGAAGCAGTCAAGCATATTTATAGAAACGCCTGAATTGTCAGTTTTTCAAAGCTGGGCGGAAAAAACCAGAGAACATTATATGGACAAGCTTAACAAGAACCATGAATTAAAAGCATTCAGCGCTGCTCTTGAGATCGACAGGATCTGCTCCGTCGCACTGGGCATGAATGCTAAGCTGCAGGAAATCATCAATTCAATGACATTTAAGCTGAAAATCGAAACAGACTTCTATTCTCCCGGATTCCCCATCACAATAAAAGGGGAAGGGATCCTTAGACCAATAAGCAGCGATACAAATACTATTTACAGCATGTATGACAAAACCTTGCTGGCTCAGGGATCGATCACATTGAAATATGAATATACCGGTGAGGACGAGGATTTGACCATAGAGCCTGAGGAGTTCACGGTTAAGGCGCAGGTCAGAAACTTGAATCCGTGTGAAACGGATACCCTGAACATCCTTGTCGAGGCCTTGGGATCGGATGAAGAGACGTATGTATATGAACAAACCTACGGCGAATATTCAGACAGTTATCCTCTGGTCAATGAGGATTCGCAATTTCATTTTGAAAAGGAAATAAAGGAAGTGCCTTATGAAATTGCTGGAGGCGAAGTCATTATCGTTGAAATGATCGATTTTAAGGCAGCCCTCAATAACGGCCAGGCTGTGCTCGCTGAAGACACTTTCAACAGGGAGAATACATTTATGGACAAGAGAATACGAGTCCACCTGGAGCTTGAGCATATTCCGGGCGGTTAGACAGGAAGGAGTTATTCATTGGGAGAAAAAGCCAACAAGGAAAAAATCGGGGAGAATAGCTTCCTCCTGCAGCAGATAATAAATTCCATGCCGTATCCGCTTGCTATTTTTGACCAGGACCTATTTGTGACGATGGTCAATCAGGAATTCAAAGACTCGGTGAAATTATTTTTCGGAAGCCGGACGCATGATACTTCGAGAATAAATACCGGCAGGATAAGTGATCCGCAGCTGTCGGCGTCCATCATGAATGTCTTTCTCGGGGAGACTGTCCTTTCGGAAGGTTTGAAATCACCGTTTGAAATGTTTTCGGGGATTTCAAAGGGAAAGCCAGGTTTTAGGGATAGCTTGACCCAACCGGACGAAAGCTTGTATGATGCGGTCGTTTTTCCGGTTCCGGCGGAGGATTCGGAAATCATCCATGGCGCGATCGTTTTCATGAAAAAGCGGCTGAACAAAGAATAAGAAAGAATGAATAAGTAAGTCAAGACTGAAAAATATATTAAAAACATGAGAGGAGTATTATTATGAAACGTAAAGCATTCAACATGATCATCGTATTTTGTCTGGCTGTTTTTATTTTACTTCCATCTTTTGCGCAGGCTCTTACGACGCCGCCGAACCTTGAGGCACCGAAAGATTTGACAGTGGAGCTCAAGGAACGGGAAGACGGAAGACCGTATTTTGCTTTTAGATGGATTAATCCCAGAAGCACTTGGGAACTGAACTTATACGGTGCCGAGAACGGAGAGTGGGGAGCAGATTATCAGCTGGATATGAAGATAGGTGACGGACAATGGCTCTCTGACAAGGGTGAGAGCCTTTTCGGGAACGGAATCAATTTTGACGAAGAATCGGATGATCCGGATAATTATGTAACGGATGACGTTGCTTCCGATCCAGTGGACCTGGGCATTTCAGGCGATACGGATATCAAGGCAAATATCTATCATTTTCGGGTCAGATATGCTTATTTAGTCAATCAAAACAGCGGTAACGACGATGAGTATTATATATATGGTCCGTTTTCAAATGTTTTTTCCATCGGTACCGACGCGTTCTACAAAGAAGCATCCGAATGGGCTGAGCCTGAGCTTAAGGAAGCACAGGACGCAGATCTCATACCGGATATTTTAGTCGGGAAGGATATGACTAAACCTATCACCCGGGAGGAATTCTGCGAGCTAGCACTCAAGCTGTACGAAAAGGAGACCGGAAAGACCGCAACGCCTTTTTCGCCGAATCCGTTCACAGACACGACCAACCCTCAGATCCTGAAAGCCTTTGCGCTGCGGATCAC
>JAQVNH010000122.1 GCA_028703215.1 Eubacteriales bacterium | reverse complement strand
AATCCAGAATAATTATTTTAATAAAGAAAGTGAATTCAAACTGGGATTCCGATAAATGGGACGGCATAAAAAATATTATCACTGACGAAACGACTGAAGCGGCATTCAACGAGAAAGTAGAAAAGTTTGAGGTTATCGAGAGGGATATTTACGATCTGACATCTCGAAACCAAAGCATTGATAAACAGATGGATAGTGTTAAGATACATGTCGATAGATACAAATCAGAGACAAAAAGCAGAATGCTGATGAATCTGATCATCACAATAGCCATTCTTTTACCTGTTGCGGTTCTGCTTACGCAATTTGTCGACCCGCTTCTGGGAAAGATAACAGCAGCGATCCCTCTTGTGCTCGCTTTCGTTGCGCTTTTGATTCTTTTGGATAAAAAACGATATGGCGAACTGATAATAAAAGATGAAAGACTTCTTGCAGATCTGCAAGCGGAATACGATTCAATAAAAACCGAACTTGAAAAATTCGAAAAAGAAAAAATAATCAGCGAGACAGAGATGGCGCGACTCAAGAAGCTCATGGAACTGCCCGAATTTGCCACCTTGGATATGATGAGAAAAAGATTCGAATCGATCAAAAACATAAAGGGGAAAATAATCGATTATGAAAACCTTGAAATTAAAACCCGGGAGCATGATGATCTGATTGAAAAAGACCTGGATAATTACAGGGAAGTTTTTTATAAATTAAACGGAGCGGATTACGGAAAAAAAGATATGCAATGGATAGAAATAGCAAATGAGGGTGAAAAATGGCTTGGCTGTCTTGAACTCTCCGGAGAACTGGATCGCATTGAGAGCAAAAAAAGCAGATTGAACAGGAAGCTGGCAGAAGAGATGAATGTATTGCCTGAAAATATCACAGCTCTCGAGGATGCCCTCTCAGTTTACAGAAATTTTGCGGAAGGTCTGCTGAAAAAGCATATGCTTTCGGATAATCAAGGGACAGGGATCATGGCTCAGCTGAAGCAGGGATTGACGCTTCTTGACACTAAATATAATGAGCTTAAGGAAGAACGCCTGGATTGCAAACGCGATATCGAAAATCTCGCGGCGACCGAAAAACTCGAGGACGCTCAGAGGCAGATCGACAGAGCTCGCTCAGAAATGCAAAAAGCCGCTGAGGAACATGCGGTTAATTTTGCGGCCAAGACAATTCTTGAGGAGATCCAAAGGGGGTTTCTTGAAAAAACAAAATATGAGATATTGAGCAAGGCTGCCAGGCTCTTCGAGAGGATAACCAACGGAGAATATAAAGAGATCATGCCTCCCGAGAACCTTGAGGATAATGACTTTCAAGCCGAGCTCTCAAGCGGGGAGATGCAAGAAACAGTGGATATTTTGAGCAGGGGAACTGCAGAGCAGCTTTTCCTGGCTGTAAGACTAAGCAGAATAACTGATTATGAGCAAAAACTTCCGGTCATAATCGATGACTCACTGGCCAATTTTGATAATTTGCACACTGACCAGACAATAAGAATTTTGTCAGAGCTCAGCGCGGCAAACCAAACATTCATATTGACCTGCCATCCCGAATTGATTTTGCAGATAAGCAAAAATAACAAGGAAGCGCAATATTGGGAATTGGAAAAAGGGAAGTTCAAACTTTCGGACAGCAGCAAACTTTATGAGTATTTATCAGGAAACAGCTCAAAATTAAATTGAAATGCATGTCTATCTGTGTATAATGTAATAAGGGCTTTTTGGTGCATGATTATATTAATGCGAACGTGTTGAAACTGGGAGGTATATTTTTGTGAACAAGAGAAAAAAAATGAACACGGATATGAAAGTTTTTCTGGTCATCGCAGCGGTCATCGTGATTGCATTGGGCGCGCTGCTATACGCTGTGACTAAGCCGAAAAGTGACTTGACCGCAGTAGCTGTGCTGAATGAAAATGTAATAAATAAAAATGAGTTTGTATATTATCTGACGCAGAACATTGCTTCGATTCTTCAATATAAGAGTGATGAAAACATGCCGGATGAAGATTTTCTGAACTCCCCTTACGGCACCGGCACTTTGCGGGACATGGTAAAAGATGAGACTTTAAATCAAACGGTAATGATAGAATTACTGCTGATCCTGGCGGAGGAGGAGGGGTTCAGCGCAGATACCGCGCAAATAGAGGAAGAATGGGCAAATTTCGATAAATACATGGGAGAAATGGCTGCCGGCTATAAGATGGAGAAAAATGAAATATCAGCAGCGATTTTCGGCATTGATTATAAGCCCGCAGAAGCGGTTTACAGGGATTATTTATTTACTCAGCAATTTATGAAGTCGAAAATAGAAGAAATAGAAATCAATGAAGAAGAACTGATCGCATACTATGAAAAAAACCGCGCAAGCTTTGACACGGCATTTGTAAGCCATATCCTGCTCTTGTGTCCCGAAGATGCCACTGAAGCAGAAGTTGCTGAAAAAAGCGCGCTTGCCGACCAAATACTTGAAAAAGTGAATAATGGAGATGATTTTGCCGAGCTGGTCAAAGAATACAGCGAGGATGCATCTTCGGTCGAAAAAGCCGGGTTATATGAAATCAAACAGGACGGACAGATGGTCAAGGAGTTTGAGGATTGGGCTTTTGAAAACGAAACAGGAGCAACAGGCGTCATAAGAACATATTACGGGTTTCATATAATGAGGCAGGATGGCGGGGAAAACTCCCTGGAAGCCAACAGGGAAGACATAGAATGGTCGTTCAGGTACGAGCAGTATGATTCGGTATTAAAGGGATTGCTGGAAAGCGGAAAATATACCATCGAGAAAAAAGAGGAGTATGACAAATTATAAGCGATAAAAATATAGATATCGAGGGATAATGATCATCAAGACAGTCGACAGCGCGGTTCATAATTCGGGATACGCACGAGGGAGAAACTCTCCCTCGTGTTTTGCATTTCGGAGAAGTTTTGTTTCTCAAAACTAAATCATGATGTATCATGATATAATATATCTAAAATTTCTTTGTCGAGCATCTTATTTATCAAACGATGAATTGCCACATGGAAGGTTGCTGCAATGAGCCTAAGGATAATTTATGGAAGAGCAGGCAGCGGTAAAAGCAGGTTTTGCCTTGAAGAAATCAAAACAAGGCTTGACGCGGGTGCAACACATCCGATAATTTTGCTTGTTCCCGAGCAATTTACCTTTCAAACAGAAAAAAATCTGATCAGTATACTGGAAACCGGAGGACTTCTTAAAACGGTCGTTTTAAGTTTCAGACGCATGGCATACAGCATATTCAACGAAGCCGGAGGGCTGTCTTTTCCGCATCTGCATCCGGCGGGCAAATGCATGATCATACACAGTATTCTTGAGAAAAAAAAGGACGAATTAAAGATATTTGAAAGGTCGGCGGGGAAAAAGGGTTTTGTTAACACGCTGACAAATTTGTTCACGGAGTTTAAACATTACAACATAACGCCCGAGCAGTTAAAAAAAGCTGAAGAGAATATTTCCGGGAGCACGGATCTAAAGAAAAAACTTTCTGATCTTTATGAGATTTTTACGGAATATGAGAAAAATATTGCCGAAAAATACACTGATCCCGATGACGATCTGACTTTGGCCGCAAAAAGGATAGGCCTTTCAACACAATATAACGATGCGGAAGTATGGATAGACGGGTTTGGGGGATTTACCCCTCAGGAATATGAAATCATAGGGCAGTTGCTTAAAAAATGCCGGAGAGTAAGTGTAAGTTTATGTACCGATACGATAGCGAAAAAAACGAAAGAAGGAGAAAAAGATTTATTTTCCTCTGCAAGGGCTGCCGCTTCAAAACTGATGAGGAGCGCCGGACAATCAGGGATCGATACTGAAGAGCCTGTTATTATCAAGGCTGATCCGCCTTTCAGATTCAAGGACGCTAAAGAGCTGGCGCATCTCGAAAAATATTTGTTTTCACGAAAGTACGAAATATATGCAGATAAGACTGAGGGGATCTCGCTTTTCGGCGCGGTCAATATTTTTTCCGAAATTGAAACTTGCGCGCGTGAAATAGTCCGGATGTGCAGAGAAGAAAATTTGCGTTACAAAGAGATAGCTGTGAC
>JAQVNH010000121.1 GCA_028703215.1 Eubacteriales bacterium | reverse complement strand
GCTGGTTACGGCGGTTTTGAGAACGCTTGGATCAAAAGCTGATGTGACAGTTCTTGCGCGGCACGGCTTCCAGGCTGAACTTGCCGAAAAATACGGAGCGACAAGAGTTGTCAGGAACGGAAGTCTCGACAAAATGGCTGAGCTTACGGGTGCGAAAATCGTAAAACCTATCATGGGCGATAAATATTTATACGGAGGATTTGACAGAATCTATGACTGCGTCGGCTCGGAAACGACTGTCAAAAACTCGGTCAAATGGATGAATTCAGGAGGAAAGCTCGTAATGGTAGGTCTGACTTCCACCATCAAAATGGATTGGACGCTTGTTTGGTTTAAAGAACTGACGCTTTTTGGGATATACGCCTACGGAAACGACTCCATAAACGGAGAAATAAAGAGGACGTATGCGATAGCGCTGGATATGCTATCTAAGAAAAGTATCGATCCCAAACCGCTGGTCACGCATATTTTCAGTCTCAGAGATTACAGGACGGCACTCGGGATCGCATCATCAAAAAAGAAGCACAAGGCCATCAAAGTGCTCTTAAAGCCATGAAACGCGGGGAGAAGTGAAAATGAAAAAAGAAGAGATAGTCGAATATGTCAGACTTCGCCCCAGAGAACTTGTAAAAAGACGCGAAGAGATGCCGGTCGCTTATATAGGACTTGGGGTGCTCGAGTGGCATGGCTTTCACAATCCTCTCGGACTTGACGGAATAAAAGCGAACAGGATAGCATGCCTTCTCGCGAAAAAACTCGGAGGAGTCGTAATGCCTCCCCAGTATTGGGGAGAAGTAAGACGCGATCTTTGTGAGATGGTTGCGGATCCGGCTGTCAGCAAATGGCTTCCTGCGGAGATTTCGTGCGACCACACGATGAAGATATGCTCGGCGATGAAACTCAAGAAAAACGATTTTGAAGAAGATGCTAAACGAAGCGCATCTTTTGGAGAGTGGGAATTATACGAAAACCTTCTTCTGAGGATGTTCTTTCAGACTGAAACACTTGGATTCAGAGCGATCATAACCTTGCCAGGTCATTTTCCTCTTATCGCGCCGGCTGCAAGAGCTGTTGAAAAGTATGAAAGGCAGGGAGGAAAAGCAAGGATTTTCATTCTTGAGGATCACATGTACGCTCCGGACGGACGTTCCGGAGACCATGCCGCAGCGTTTGAAACTTCATTAATGATGGCGCTTTGTCCTGAATTGGTCGATATGAGCGAGCTGGGCGAAGACCTGTCCGAACCCAATATAGGAGTTATCGGACCCGATCCCAGAAAGTATGCCGGTGTGAAATTCGGAAATCAGATATTGAACAGATTTGAGGAAATAGCGCATAATTTCATAAAGAGTGCATTCTCAAGTTGAAATATTTGTATTATAATTAACGGAGTATCATGAGAATCAGCCTGGTTTTACGAGATGATCGATTAAGAAATTTTAGAGAGCCTTATTTACGACGGAAAATATTTTAAAACACTCAAGATAGAGAGGAGTTGGATGGCTGTTGGTCGGTAATGTCATTGACAACAACGCTGTAACGATAGCCGGTATAGTTGATAGTTTGCCGGTTTTCAGCCATGAAGTATACGGAGAAGGGTTCTACAATTTTTCAGTAAATGTTACCAGACTGAGCGACAGCTTTGATAAGATCCCGGTGTTGATTTCAGAGAGACTTGTTGAAAAGGAACGCCTGAAAATAGGCACAATCATTGAACTTGAAGGTCAGTTTCGCTCATACAACAACTATACCGGAGAAGACGGAAGCAGGCTTATTCTTATCGTATTTGTGAGAGAACTCAGGTTTCTTGAAGATAAATCAGAGATCAAAAACCCTAATCAAATATATCTCAACGGTTATATATGTAAAAAGCCCGTTTACAGGACAACTCCTTTCGGACGTGAAATAACTGATCTTCTGCTTGCGGTAAACAGACCGTATAACAAATCGGATTATATTCCTTGCATTGCATGGGGAAGAAATGCGCGTTTTTCGGAAAATCTTGCGGTAGGCGATAATGTGAAGATCTGGGGCAGGATACAAAGCAGAAAATATCAAAAAAAATATTCTGAGAACAAAGTAATTACAAAAGTCGCTTATGAGGTTTCAGTTTCAAAGATGGAAACCGGAATCGAAAATAACAGCTCCGAGGATGAGTGTGCGTCTTTGGAGAAAAAATGCGAAGCAAATACCGAACAATTCGAATGATCATTCCATGATATCGACCGGAATCGACATATATTTCTGCTGCACGGCATATACAAAGCAGCATTTTGGCGCGGGGAGAAAAAGGTGTTCAGAAAAAACGACGTTTGGATCGTTTTGCTATTTGTAATAATTGCGGTTGCGACAGCGCTTGGTTATCATTTCGCTGCCAATAACGATGAAACCGGGAAAATAGCGGTCATTAGCCTGGACGGACAAATAATCAGGAAAATAAATCTGGATTCTCTTACCGAACCCCTAAAAATAGAGATAGACGGACACTACAGGCAGGTCATTTATGCTGAACCCGGAAGAATCTGTTTCGGGGAGTCGGAGTGTCCTCACAAGTCCTGCGTGAAAATGGGATGGATATCTGAGCGCGGCAGCAGCGCGGTGTGTCTTCCAAACAGAGTTATAATTAAAATCGAAGGGGATTTCGAAGAAACTGACGGAGTGGTATATTAGTGGGCGGTTCAAAAACAAAAAGAGTCGTATTGCTTGGTCTGCTTGTCTCACAAGCGCTGATACTATCGATAGTCGAATCGTGGATACCGATGCCGACACCTGTACCGGGTATCAAGCTTGGTCTGGCGAATATCGTTACGCTGATCGGGATCGTGTATTTCTCGCCGCTTGAAGTGTTTATAATAGTATTTGTCAGGACTCTTCTTGCATCGATATTTACCGGAGGTCCGACAGTTTTTCTTTTCAGTCTGGCCGGAGGATTCCTCAGCAGCGCCGTTATGATCCTGATGTATCATAAAATGAGAAGCATATTCAGCCTCGCAGGGATAAGTATTGCAGGCGCGTTTTTTCACAATGTCGGTCAACTGGCTGTCGCTTCGTTACTTATGAAAGATACGGCCGTTTTTGCATATTTGCCCATATTGACCGTTTCAGCCCTTGTTATGGGTGCTGTAACGGGCTTGACAGCTTCTGTCGTCGTAAAATATCTGAATAAAACCAATGTAATGAACAAATAAACTGTACAGGAAACAAAACAGGAATTGCATGTATATCGGCAAAGGTTTGACTTCCGTTATCCTTGTAATATTATCGTCGTTATATTATGATAAACATACAGCCAAAATAAAAAAGAAAGAGGGTCGATGCCGTTGATACGGGTATTCTATGGTCCGAAGGGCACAGGGAAGACCAGAGCCATGGTGGATGCAGCGAATGATTTATCCGCGAGATCCAAAGGAGATATTGTTTACGTGCACAATTCCGATGAACTTATATATCATCTCAAGCAAAAGATAAGATTTACAAATGCAGATGATTATCCGGTACACAATATTCAGTCCATGCTGGGCTTCATCTGTGGCATTTTATCGCAAAACTTTGACATAGAAGCTGTCTTTATTGACTCGTTATCGTACATTGTCAAAACTGATCTGAATGAAATGGCAATACTGCTCGGGGAGCTTGAAAGAGTGGCGGATGCAAACGGAATAGATTTATACATAAGCTTAAGCGGAGAGGCGAAAGAACTTCCCGAACAAATAAATAAGCACATCGCAAAGGATTTTCAAGGGAGCTGTTAGAAACAGTGAGCCAAAAATGAAAGAATAATAAATACGGGCCTTTCGTTATACGAACGGCTCGTATTACTATATAATTATATGTACAGAGAGAGAAAGACGATTTGAGGGACCGGAGCGCATTATGTTAAAATCCGAAGGCAAAATAGCGGTCGCAGTGCTGAACGACAGCACAAGAGAATATGACAGGGAGTATGACTATATCGTTCCCGAAGCACTTGCGGGAGCGGTTGCACCCGGTATGCGCGTTGCCGTTCCGTTCGGTAAATCCAACTCGCTGAGGCAGGCATTCATACTGAAGTTAAAGAACGAAAGCGATTCGGGAAATCTTAAGAAAATCAAACGGGTACTTGATAGCGAACCTGTACTCGGCGGTGATATGCTTGAACTGGGAGATTGGATGAAAAGGCGTTATATCTGCACTTATGCAGATGCCTTCAAGTGCATGCT
>JAQVNH010000120.1 GCA_028703215.1 Eubacteriales bacterium | reverse complement strand
TTCTCTTGCTATCGCAAGGATCTTGTTGATAGAGCCCTCCCTGTCGCCTGAGGATATTATGATCCTGTTTATGGACCTTCCCGATTTGAGAGCCTCCATTACCGGGTTCCTGCCCTCAAGGATGCCTGCCTCGTCCGCTTTGCTGAACGGCCGCTCGTCTGTGTAAGGTTTCCTGAATCGATCCCTTCCCGAGTTGTCGGCAGGTTTATTTCGGAAGGGTTTAAATCCCTGTCTTTGCTGAACGGATGCCGGTCTCTTCCCTTTATATCCTGCTTTGTCCCCAAAGGCCTTCTTATCCCCAAAGGATTCCTTATCCCCAAATGTCCTCTTGTCTCCGGATGTCTTTTTACTCCCGAAAGTCTTCTTCTGCCCGGAATATTTCCCTTTGCCCGCAAATCCGCTTTTGGAGCTGCTGCTATTGTCCATGTTTCATCTCCTGATTTTAGTTACTTCTCTTGCCGTCATCCTCCGGATGGTTTTTTAACTATTCTGATTTTGCTTCCGATGGGGTTCTCGCCTTTGAAACCCGGCTTTACTCCGCTGAATGGCGATTTGTTTCCTTTAAACTTGCCTTTGCCTCCTGTTTTACCGCCCGGTTTTCTTTCCATTACGATCCCTCCTGTCCTATTTTTTGGCTGAAAGGTCAAGTATCTCTGCCAGCCGTTTCAGCCTTTTTTTGAGAAACAGGTATCCGATCAGAGCTTCAAAACCTGTCGCGTACCTGTACTCGTTGATCTCGGCATGCTTTGGCACAGTCGCCGGATTTGAGTTCCTTCCTCTGCGCACTACATCCTGTTCTTCAGAGGTAAGTCCCGGCAAAATATCCCTCAGGTTTTCCGCCTGTGCTTCCGCGCTCACGAATTCGATCGATCTCATGTGGAGATTATGCACATTGACACCGCCGTCCGCTATCAGCATAGTCCTAACGTAGACTCCGTAGACCGCGTCTCCGATATAAGCGAGCACCAGCGGCGGGAGTGCGTCAACATCGTGCCCGGACATATCGAATTTGTTTAAAATATCTTCAAAAAATTCTTCCATCTTTCACCATTTCAGCTTTGGCTTTCGCGCGGCCAGAGTTACATCAAGCCTTGCGACAACAGTATTATGCGGCGCTCCGGTAACCTTTTCGGGTTCCTCGGCCGCTTCTTTGGCTATTTGCAGCATTGTTCCGGCAAAATCATCGAGAGTCTCTTTGCTCTCAGTCTCCGTCGGCTCGATCATCATGCTTTCCTTAACTATCGTCGGAAAATATATCGTCGGAGGATGAAATCCGAAATCCAATATCCTCTTCGCCATGTCCAAAGTCGACACGCCGTTTTCCTTCTGCTTCTCTCCCGACAATACAAACTCGTGCATGCAGATTCTTTTATAGGGTATGACAAAATCGCCGCTCAGTTTATGCATCAGGTAATTTGCATTCAGCACAGCCGTCTCTGAAGCATGTTTCAGTCCGTCCGCCCCCATTGTCAAAATGTAAACGAACGCTTTGACTATGACACCAAAGTTGCCGTAAAAAGATTTGACGCGTCCGATAGACAATGGTCCCGGCGCTTCAAGATAATATCTGTCCCCGTTTTGCTTTGCCATCGGTCCGGGAAGAAACTGCCCGAGTTCTTTCTTTACTCCCACCGGACCCGCTCCGGGGCCTCCCCCTCCGTGAGGAGTGCTGAATGTCTTGTGCAGATTCAGATGGACGATGTCAAATCCCATGTCTCCGGGTCTGCAGATCCCCATTACCGCGTTCAGATTGGCTCCGTCGTAATAAAGCAGGCCTCCCGCGCCGTGAACCATTTCTGAGATCTTCAGGATGTTCTCGTCGAATAATCCCAGCGTATTCGGGTTTGTCAGCATAAGTCCTGCAACATCGTCGCCCAGAACATTTTTCAGTGATTCGAGGTCGACATTCCCTCTTTCATCGGATCTCACCTCGACGATATCATATCCCGCAACAGCTGCAGATGCCGGATTTGTTCCGTGAGCGGAATCGGGCACTATTACCTTTGTACGGCCGGAGTTTCCGTTATTCTCGTGGAACGCCTTCATTATCATAAGCCCTGTCATTTCGCCGTGCGCTCCCGCCGCGGGCTGAAGCGTGAATGCTCCCATTCCGGTGATTTCAGCAAGAATCTCCTGCATGCGGCATGTCAACTTAAGGCAGCCCTGCACGGTTTCTTCGGGCTGGTAAGGGTGGACATTGGCAAACCCACTCAGGGCTGCGATATCCTCGTTGATCTTCGGGTTATATTTCATGGTGCATGAGCCAAGAGGGTAAAATCCCGAATCGACTCCATGGTTTCTTCTTGATAAGCCGGTATAATGTCTCACCGCGTCGACCTCTGAAATCTCGGGAAGCTGCGCGGGTGACTTTCTCAAGTATCCCCCGGGTATCAATTCGTCAAGCGGTCTTGCCGGAACGTCCCGCGCAGGCGCGTCAACAGCTCTTCTGCCCTTTACGGAGTACTCAAACACGGTCTTTGTGTCTTTCATTCTCCGCACCTCCCTTCGCAAACTGAAGAGAGCAAATCGATTTCCCTTTTCGTTCTTTTTTCAGTGACCGCGAGCAGCCAGCAATTTTCCAGCTCGGGATAGTATTTTTCGAGTTCAAGTCCCCCGATGATCTTGTTTTCCAAAAGTTTTTTATTCAATTCGGATACAGGTTTCTTTGACTTTACAACGAATTCTCTGAAGAAGGGCGCGCTGAAAACTCTTTCAAAACTGCCTGTTTCAACAAGCTTGTCACATGCGTACTGCGCATTTTGAGCGCAGGACACTGCCGTCTCTTTCAGTCCCTCTTTCCCCATAACGCTCATATAAACTGCTGCCGCAAGCGCATTCAGAGCCTGGTTCGAGCAGATGTTTGAAGTGGCTCTCTCTCTCCTTATATGCTGCTCTCTGGCCTGTATCGTCAGGACAAAGCCCCTTTTGCCGTTGCTGTCGACCGTTTGACCGACGATCCTGCCCGGCATTTTTCGAAGATGCTCCTCTTTTACCGCAAAATATCCAAGGTACGGACCTCCAAAGCTCAAAGGATTGCCTAGCGGCTGCCCTTCTCCTACAGCGATGTCAGCGCCGAAACTCCCCGGCGGTTCAAGGATAGCAAGCGATATCGGGTCTGCGCAAACAATAAACATTATCTTTCGTTCGCCGATGATTGGTTTTATCTCATCAAGCGGTTCAATCGCGCCAAAAAAATTGGGGCTTTGGATAAGAACCGCCGCGATGTCGTCCGTGATATTATCCTGCAGTTTGTCGAGATCTGTGATTCCCTGCGCATAATCGATTTCTATGATTTTGAAGCCGCAAAATCTGCCATAAGTCCTAAGCGTCTGCCGGTACTCGGGATGGATCGTTCTTGACACGAGAACCGTGTTTTTTCGAGCAGCTCCGCAAGCCATTCTTGCCGCCTCAGCCAAAGCAGTCGCGCCGTCGTACATCGACGCGTTCGAGACATCCATTGCCGTAAGCTCGCATATCATGGACTGATATTCGAATATTGCCTGCAGCATCCCCTGGCTTATCTCCGGCTGGTAGGGCGTGTAGGACGTGTAAAACTCAGAACGCGAGACCATGTGTTTCACGACGGATGGGATGTAATGGTCATATGCTCCCGCTCCGAGAAAAAACGCATGATCGTCCGTGCTGATATTGTTGCCGGCCAGCTGTCTGAGATGCCCCATAAGTTCGCACTCTGAAAAGGGTCCGGGAATACCCAGCTTTCTTTTCAGTTTGATGTCTTCAGGTATTTCGGAAAAAAGCTCTGAAATATCTGAAAATCCTGTTTCCCTGAGCATTTCTATTTTCTGCTCGTCCGTTTGAGGAATGTAGCGGGACATTTATTCTTCTCCTTCGCAAAATTCCTTGTATGCCCCCGCATTCATTGCTGTGTCAGGGATCGAAGCTTCCGTTGTTCTGAGAACCGCCATCCAGTTTCCATAAGGGTCGGCATTTAATTTTTCAGGCGCGTCGATCAGCGCGCTGTTGATTTCCTCAACTTCTCCGCTGAGAGGACTGTATACGTCAGATGCCGCTTTGACCGATTCTACGACCGCAAGCACCTCTCCGGCTTTCATTTTTGTCCCAACATCGGGAAGCTCAACAAAAACAATGTCTCCGAGTGAATGCTGCGCAAAATCGGTGATGCCGACTAATGCCTTTTCTCCATCTTTTTTGAACCATCCATGGTCTTTCGTGTACATCAGTTCGTCCGGTAT
>JAQVNH010000119.1 GCA_028703215.1 Eubacteriales bacterium | reverse complement strand
CCTCTGTAGCCGGCTTTATATAATTTTGGAAGTCTTCCGCTGTGATCGATATGCGCGTGCGTAAGCAGGACAAAATCGATTTCATTCACATCAAACGGAAAGGGGTCCCTATTCAGACTTTCTTCAACAAGGTATCCCTGAAACATTCCGCAATCCACCAGGAATTTGGTTTTATTTGTCTCTATCAAATAACATGAGCCCGTGACCGTTTTTGCTGCTCCGAGAAAAGTGATTTTCATAAATAAATCTCCTTAATATTGTCATTAAAAATCAATATTTTTAATTATATCATAACACTTGACGAAACGTGCAAATTCAATTATACTATGTTTTGCGGCTTTTTGTAGCGTGTTTGGGGGCCTTTAGCTCAGTTGGTTAGAGCCACCGGCTCATAACCGGTCGGTCCGGGGTTCGAGTCCCTGAAGGCCCACCAAATCAGAGGTTGGAAGCGCCTGAAACAGCACTCTGCCAGCCTCGGATATGCCCAGATAGCTCAGTTGGTAGAGCAGAGGACTGAAAATCCTCGTGTCGGCGGTTCAATTCCGTCTCTGGGCACCATTTTTTAAGGTTTCTGCAACAAAAATTTGGAGGGGTTCCCGAGTGGCCAAAGGGGACAGACTGTAAATCTGCTGGCTCCGCCTTCGATGGTTCGAATCCATCCCCCTCCACCATTTGGACAGCTTGTGGATAGTGTAACTCCACAGGCTGTTATTTGTGTTTGTGACGCCTTCATGGTATAATTCATCCAATCTCTTGATTGCAGGCATTTTATAATAATCACATGGAGGTTTAAATGCTTAAAACAAGCGAGGAGACCCCCTCACCTTTAAGGTCGTTTGATTCAAAGTCATCGCATAAAATTAACATCATTATGATATTGATTATAGTTATCCTGACACTCTCTCTATTAATTGGTTTTCTGATCCTGCAAAAAATATCTAAGGATCCTACAGACAGGCAATTTCAATGTTGCTGCCCGCTTGTTGAAGGCTCTGAAGGCATGGATATCGAACAGAAACAAGCACTTGTGCTTAAAAATAAGCTTACATGCGGCTTGATAATGCAATTGCGCCGGCAGATCATTGAGCGTGAAATAATCAGGGACGAGAATTTGATTGGTTTACCTGCAGATGAAAAACTTAAAGCGGATATCGAAGAGTATAATGCCCTTGTACCGAGGTTAAAGGGTTATTTCTCGGAGCAGGCGCTCAGAGTTCTTATAGGGGTTTTTGATCTAAAGAACGAAGAGGGGGAATTATACACACCCCATGCACGTTATTATCCCGATATACCTTCTGACGTCAGAAAATATGCTGAAATAATAACAGACTTGTCTCTTTACAAAAATTGCACCGAGCTTCTGTGCAGCGACTCCCGCCTTGCTTTCATCATTTACGACGAAGGCGGCGGCTCGTATGGAATGTGGCCATATTTATGGCATACGGAATATCTGCGTGATAACCCAGATATAAAAGAAGCTCTTGATCGTCTTTTTGAATTGACAGAAAGTATCGTCACATCTCTTGATGATTTATTTGAGAACTCCGGTTTTCAGGACTAAGAGGGCTTCCCCCGGTATCAGAACAGCAAAGTTCTGATAATCGATTTTTAAGCAATATCCTATTTTAAACTGTTGACGATTTCCTTGAACCTCTCCCCGCGCTTTTCAAAGTTTTTGAACATGTCAAAACTGGTGCTTGCCGGAGAAAAAAGGACAGTATCGCCGTGTCTTGCATTTTTGTATGCTGATTCGACCGCTTTTTCCAGTGTATTGAATCTGTCCACCTCTATCGGCGCCACGTCCGGATGTAGTTTCATCTCACTCAAATATGCTTTTTCTATGGTATCAGAGGTTTGACCGACAAGAGCCATATATTTCACTTTTGCCCTTATCGCCGGGCCTATTATACTGTAGTCGAGCTTCTTATCCTTTCCGCCCGCTATAAGGATAACCTTATGCGGAAATGAGTTTAGTCCCGCGATAGTTCTGTTCGGGCTGCTGGCGATGGAATCGTTTATGAACCTGATACCGTTCAGTTCCCTTACTGTTTCAAGCCTGTGTTCGACACCCTTGAATGAGTATGCAACCCTTCTTATGCTTTCCACACTGGCATGATCAGCTACAGCGGCAGTTGCGGCCATATAATTCTCAATATTATGCATTCCCGGCAATCTGACGCTTTTTATGTCAAGTATTTGCTTTATACCCTTTTTATCCTTGTAGAGCACTATTTCATCGTTCAGGTACGCTCCGATTCCATCAATTTTGTTTTTGCTGAAATATTTTACAGCTCCCTTAGCTTCGATGCCAAAATCGCCTGATATCAAGTCGTCACGATTAAGCACAAGCGCGCTGTCTTGCCTCTGATACTTGAAAATATTCTTCTTGGCGTCGATATATTCACGCATCGAAGTATGGATATCAAGATGATTCGGCGTGATATTTGTAATAACCGCAATATCGGTACTGTGTTTCATTGTCATTAGTTGAAAGCTGCTCAGCTCAAGCACCACTTTGTCTGTTTGTGCGATCGCATCTATCTTATCAAGGAGTGGTGTTCCGATGTTTCCTCCAAGCCAGCACCTGTACCCTTCCTGCTTAAGCATCATATGGATAAGGGTTGCAGTCGTTGTTTTGCCGTCGCTCCCCGTAACGCCGAAAGTTTGTGCCGGACAAAGATCAAGGAACACATCCATTTCAGATGTGATCAATGCTCCTCGTTTTGATTCCGAAATCAGCTCGGGAATATCGTGCCTGATTACAGGCGTTTTAAATATAATATCAAATCCGCTGAGTTTATTAAGATACTCTTCACCAAGACTATACTCGATTTTGCAGTCTTTGAGCTTGTGCGTATATTCGGAAAGACAACCCGCATCCGCCTTGTCAAAAGCCGTGATAATGCATCCGAGCTTTGAAAGATATTTCATGAGAGGAGTGTTGCTGACGCCGATCCCCAGCACCGCAACTCTTTTACCCGACATTGATTTTTTAAATTCCTCAAGTCTGATATTCAATGCGTTTCCCCCGTAATTTACTGCTTCTCAGCCAAATAATAAACACCATGCCTATTTTATAAATATACTTGCATTCGCAGTTCATTTCTAGTAAAATATGTCTTGCTGCGCGAGAGTGGTGGAATTGGCAGACTCGCTAGATTCAGGTTCTAGTGTCCGCAAGGGCGTGCGGGTTCAACTCCCGCCTCTCGCACCAGTTTCTTATCGGGGTTTCTTGTTAAGCTTGCTTTCCAAGAAACCTTTTGATTTCTTTTTCGGCTGTTTCGGGAGAATCCGATGCATGTATGAGATTCTCGTAAAAATGGCTCCCCAAGTCTCCCCTTATTGTTCCTGACGGCGAATCATAGGTTTTCAAGGATCCCAGCATGCTCCGCACCATTTTGACAACATGCTCTCCTTCAATCACCATAACAAGAACCGGTCCTGATGTTATGAAGTCGATCATGCTCTTGTAAAAAGGCTCATGGCTGACGTGCGAATAATGCTCTTCCGCAGCGCTTTTTTCAAGCGTCATCATGCGCATCTGCGTTATTCGAAGGTCCCTCTTTTCAAACCTTGTTATGATCTCTCCTGCCAGTTTTCTTCTGATGGCGTCCGGCTTTAACATCACAAGCGTTCTTTCCATTATTTCACCGCCTTAATAAAAAGGCTGCCGATATTTTATATCAACAGCCTTGTTTATGAAGATGCCTACTCCCCGTCCTTATCACTTTTCTTTTCTTTAAAATCACTTAAATCAACGTCTCCCAAAAAATCTCCAATGGTATTCGAAAGCTCTTCTTTATGGAAGTTCGGTATTTTTGCCTCTGTTTCAGTTTCTTTTACTTTTTGTGTTTCTTCTCCCCTGCCCTCTTCTGCAAGCTGCTTCGCCGCGGGCTTTTCTATATTTTCTTCTTTTTTCTCATCTGTCTGCGCGACTGTTTTATTTTCAACAGTTTTGACCTTCCCCGGCTTATTTTCTTCATGCGTTTCCGGCGGATCTATAGGATTGACTGCTTTTATGCTTAAGTTTATCCTCATATTGCCTTCGTCTACCTCTAGGATCTTAGCCTCTATCTCCTGGCCGATTTTTAAAACTTCCTCCACCTTTTTCAGTCTTTTATTCGATATCCGGGATATGTGCACAAGTCCGTCAAGTCCGGTTTCTATCTCGACGAAAGCGCCAAACGGAAGGATCCTGACAACTTTGCCTTTAATTATATCCT
>JAQVNH010000118.1 GCA_028703215.1 Eubacteriales bacterium | reverse complement strand
CAAGATCGAGAGCCTCATCGGAATCGTATGATATTCCCAGCTTACAGAGCATGTCAGCCCATCCCATAACACCAAGTCCGATTTTTCTCGTTGATTTTGTCATATCGTCTATCTGAGGTAAGGGATATTTATTTGCGTCTATGACATTATCCAGAAAATGCACTGCTTTGCGGGTGGTTTCACGCAATCTTTCGTAATCGACTTCCAGTTTTTTGTCTTTCTCTTTAAGCATGAGGCTGAGGTTAATCGAGCCGAGGTTGCATGATTCAAACGGCAGCAGCGGTTGTTCTCCGCATGGATTCGTGCTCTCTATTTCGCCGATTTTGATCAAAACATTGTCCTTGTTTAATCTGTCAAGAAATATAATGCCGGGTTCGCCGTTGTTCCAGGCATTTTCCACGATCAGGTCAAACACTTCGCTCGCGCTTTCCATCCTGACTGTCTTTTTTGTTTTGGGGTCTATTATTTTATATTCCTCTTCGTTTTCGAGGGCTTTCATGAAATCCTCAGTCAATCCCACGCTGATATTAAAATTGGTTATGTCATTATTGTCCTGTTTGCAGGAAATAAACTGCCTTATATCGGGATGGTCCACGCGCAGGATGCCCATATTTGCGCCTCTTCTGGTGCCTCCCTGTTTTACCGCTTCAGTCGCGGAATTGAATACCTTCATGAAGCTTATCGGACCGCTTGCAACTCCGCCCGTTGATTTGACTGTGGCTCCCTGGGCTCTTAGTCTTGAAAAGCTGAACCCTGTTCCACCGCCGCTTTTGTGTATGAGAGCGGCATTTTTAATGGATTCGAAAATCTGTTCCATCGTGTCTTCCACCGGCAGCACAAAGCAGGCGCTGAGCTGTCCCAATGGCCGGCCTGCATTCATAAGCGTCGGAGAATTCGGAAGAAATTCGAGATTTGTCATCATGTCATAGAACTGCTGTTCCAGGCCTTCAACTTCTGTCATTGAAAGGTAAGGCTCATCAGCATGTGCAATCGTTTTTGCAACCCTCCTGAACATCGCTTCAGGGTCCTCGATCAATTCCCCCTGCTCGTTTTTAGCGAGATATCTTCTCTCAAGCACCTTGATTGCATTTTCAGTAAGGGCCATGGTGAATCCTCCTTAGTATTTATCTACATTTAGTGATTTTTTTTGTGGACGCACAATATATTGTATCACGTTTGATTCTCAAGTCAATAAGGATTTGGCACTATTTTAGAAAAATCAAAGGCAGACAAAGAAGACCAGGGGGACAGGTTTAGTGGCTCTTCTGATGAGAGCCACTAAACCTGTCCCCCTGGTCTTCTTTTCTATTTTGTTAAAAATGCGCCTGCGGGATAGATATTGGCGGCGCTCCATAGTATCCAGCTGGTGTAGCCGGCATCGTAAACCGCTTGAATCTGCTCTCTGATCTGCGTCGGACCGTATACCTGGTAATATCCTTCACGGAGATAATCTGCCGTGAAAGCCTGAAGGAAAGGCCTTACATCCGCTCTGTACCCGTCGACGGCAGCCAGCTTGACCTTGGTGTTCAGCAAAGTCGCTTTCACGAGACTGTAGGGCTCAAGATCCGGTTTTGTATATGTTATTCCGCTTATTTTTGTTCCGACCCCGTTGCCCATAGCGCCGTTAGAATCGTTGGCGTAATGCGACGGATATATCATCGGGCTCACATAATCCACATTCATACCGACTTTTAAAAGCTCCTGCCCAATATTCCTTCCGTCCAAATCGCTTTCAAGGACTATTCCGAAAATGTCGGCAGAGACTTTTGCACCCATGGCGTGGATCTCCTTGGCGGCTTTCTCCAAAAATCCGCATATCGCATCGGACTTCGCCGGCATTTCTGCGCCGTATTCGACTACACCCAATGTTCCGCTCGGGAATCTTACATAATCAAACTGCACTTCATCAAATCCTGCTGCTATTACTTCCTTGGCAATGGCAATGTTATAGTCCCAGACTTCCTCAATATAAGGATTCGTCCACCCGGTGTTTCCGTTTTCAAGCCAAATTTTCCCATCCTTTGTTTTTATCGCGAGATCCGGACGCACCTTTGTAAGGTTATTGTCCTTGAACACTACAAGTCGCGCTATCGCATATATTCCATTGTCATGAAGCTTCTTAGCTATTGCGGCGGGATTATAAAACGGATTATCCAGCTTGAATTCATTTATCATTGGTATGTCTGAATCATAATAAACATACCAGTCCTTCACATCTATTACTAAAGCGTTCAATTCGGTCGTATTTACAAGATTTATCATGTCATTTAGCTTTGCTCCTGATGCGCTGCTTGCAGTCAGATACAAAGCCTTAACCTTTGAATCGTCAAAATCGTCAAGCCTGTCCGCCGTTGTAGTCGGGCCGGTATAGAACTGATTCGTGGTAGTCGGCTCCGCCGTTGTAGTCGGTTCGGGAGTCGTGGTCGGCTCGGAAGTGGTTGTCGGCTCAGCGGTTGTAGTACCCGTAGGGTTCTGTATGGTCGTCGGTTTCTCCGTTGTCGTGGTTTTTGTGGTTTCACCGTTTTTGCCGTTGAAATCCCAGCTGAGCATCATAACAACTGCCGCTGCCATCAGTACAATTGCGGCTGTAATGATAATAACCTTTTTTTTATTTTTCACATGAATACCTCTTTTTATGTTCAAATAGACACGAGAAGTATTATATCAAATAGTCTGTACTATTACTATTATTTTAAGTTTAATTTTTGAGAAAGTATTCTGCTTTTCATGGTTTGATTTTCTATTGATATTAAGCATTCTCAATAAAAAGATGGCCCTTGTCGATAAGAGCCATCTGCTTTGTGTGCTTGTTCGTTTCCCGTTACGTCTTTTATTTATATATTCATTACATCACTTTACGGAGTGTTGTCTGTAATAACCAGTTTCTCCATATATATTTGATTATTCTGGGCTCCTGCAACAACCACCATTGCAATATCGTCAGCGACCGGAACGATCTCATTTGCGGGATCTTCAGGAACCTGGCTTCTGGTTCTGAATGCGAGAGTCTCGCCGATCTGGACCTCAGCCATTCCTTCTGCCGATACATATGCTTTATAGGTGTGATCTACCATGTTTGCTTCGATTCTGACATGGTATGTTGTGCCCTGTGTGAAAGCAGGTCCGGTAGCCCAATTGAGACCATCGATAGCTCTGAATGTTCCGGCCATTGCCACCATTATCGAATGATGTGAATAATAATGCGAATTATCAGACCTTCTGTAGAGCGGTACGACGTCACTGTCAATAAAGCTGACACTTGCGTCAGGTGATGCCACTGCAGCTGTCATGTCAAATTTGATAGTTACCTGGCCGGTATATTTTTGCGGAAGCATGTATGATGTGGCTTCCGGCGGCCCGACACCAGAGGTATCGGCAAGATTATAGACCTTGCCCAATGCCTGAGTATATTGCTTTCTGTAAATCCCCGATTCCTGCGCTTTATCCGCAGCTACTGCCTCTTCTTCAACCAGCTTATCTATGAGAGTCTTTGTACCTCCCTTGATCTTGGCTCTCAGAGCACTGACAGTTATTTCAGCCAGCTTGTCGATAGTGAACGTTCCGGCATTGCTTGGTTTCGTTGCAGCCAGACCAGAAGTCACTGCTTTGTCGAAAACGTTGTCCCATGTGAAGTCCGTTCCTTCGACATAGCCGAGCGCTACAAGCATGACCTTGTAATACATCTGGGCATTGACTGAAACGAAAGGCCTGAAGGTATTGTCCGTGTAACCTCTGAATCCAAGATTCTGATTGGCGTAAAGATAAGCCAGCATCTTTTTGTTCTCGTCATTAAGCTTATTGCCCTTTGAATCTTGAGCAGTTGCCGAATCTCCAAAGTTCTGAGTCTGCGTCGATTCTTTTGCGACAGCTTCCCTTCCCAATAGGCGAAGGAACAGCCATGCTACCTGATATCTCGTTGGTTCACTTGCCCGATACGCAGAATTTACACCGCTTCCTGTGCCTTTTAAGACTTCCATCTCTTCAAGGATGAGTGCTGCTTCCGTTTGTTCCGCAAATACCGGCACTGCTGCAAATGACGAGATCATGGCCACTGCAATTATAATTACTGCCAGTTTTTTTAGGATCTTCATACGCAATTTACCCCCTTCTTTGATTTTTCCTGCATAAATACCTGAACAAATCAAGTATATATGACTCTGATACTTATTTCCATAGAAAGTGCAGGGAATTTACATAAGCGTAAATTCCCAAAGTAAATTCCACAATGGA
>JAQVNH010000117.1 GCA_028703215.1 Eubacteriales bacterium | reverse complement strand
GCTTCCACTTAAGCTTGTTGAAAGACAAACAGTAGAGGTGTGCAAAACTTAATAAGTGCTTATAAATCTTTTTAATTATCCGGCACATCATAAATAACTATAAAACGACTGATCATTCTTGGGTAGTAAAACTTCAGTAAAATGCATTATAAACTAACTGAGATTTTAAAATATAGAGTTAGTAAAACGTTTTAACAGAATATTTTTTAAATGATACGAGCCAATGTCCGAATTTAACTTAATTAGGGAATCATCCGGGTTAAGAATGCAGTAAGCGACAAAATGGAGGTGCAAAATGAAATCGATCATATTTAAGCGTCCGGGTCTTTATACATATGAAGATAGGCCAAAACCGGTAATAAAAAACAGCGATGATGTGCTGATCAAAGTATTAGGGGTAGGGATATGCGGAACGGATATACATGTCCTGATGGATCCTCCTAAACACCCCGCAAAACCGGATATCATTTTTGGTCACGAATATTCAGGAGAAGTCAGTGAGGTCGGAAAGGGTGTTGATTGGCTGAAGCCCGGAGACAAGGTGATTATCGATCCTCATCCGCCGTGCGGAAGCTGCAGGCATTGTCGCAGCAACAGGCCGGATATGTGCACTACCTTATATTCTCAGCAGGGAACTCCCTTTTTTGAGCACGGCGTCACGCGAGGTCTTTTTCAAGACGGTGCGCTGACAAGTTATACTTGTGTACCTGCGCATTCAGTATATAAAATTGCTGACGAGACCCCTTTTGAGCTGGCTGCACTGGCTGAGCCGCTTTCCTGCATAGGCTATGGAATCGAGAAATTGGATATCCATACAGGTGATTCGGTTTGTATCCTGGGAGCAGGACCGATGGGTCTTATGTTTGCGTCTATGGCAAGGGCAAATGGCGCTACCGGCGTAATAGTATCGGAACCCCATGAATATCGCAGGAAAAAAGCACTCCTTTGCGGAGCGACGCGAGTTGTAGATCCGTTTGAAGAAGATTTGAAAAAAATATGTCTTGAAGAAACTGACGGGTTGGGGGTAGACCATTGCATTGAAGCAGTTGGCCAATTGCTGATGACTGCTATCGATGTAATACGTCCCGGCGGCAAGGTACTGATGTTCGGACATGACGAAACGGCAGAGCCGCCGATAAAGCTTGCTGAGATAGTGCGAAAGGAAGCTTTGATTTATGGCGGATTTTTAGGAAAATATTATTTTGAAAAAACTGCAAGAATAATAGAAAGCGGTGTTCTGCCTTTGAAAGAGATCGTTACTCATAAGCTTCCGCTTAGCGAATATGAAAAGGGTCTCGAATTGCTGCGTTCCGGGCAAGCTCTGAAAGTAATTATTTACCCGGAAGAATATTAAGCATTTAATGCAAAATAAAATATAAGGAGAAGGAAAATGGCAAAATACAAATACGGAATATGTGAGTGGGCTATGCCCGGAAATGGTCAATATGGCTGTGCTGTAGCACATAATGCAGGCCTGCAGGGAATCCAGCTGAATCTCGGAGATGTAAACCGCGGATGGCACCTCAGCCATCCCGAAATGCAAAAAATCTATCTGGACGAAGCACAAAGGTGGGAGATCGAGTATCCGTCCATGGCGGTCAATTCTCTTTGCGATGTCGGAATGACACGTAAAGAAGGGACGAAGGAACGCGAACTGGCGCGCTATTCCATAAAACTTGGTGTTGATACGGCAGTATCAATGAAGATACCCATTCTCATGCTGCCCACATTTCATGACAGCTACATCAAAGATAAAGAAGATTATGAGCTTGTGTTGAAAGCTGTTAAAGAGGCATGCGAATATGCATATGACCGCAATATCACAATAGCGCTCGAAAATGTTTTCAGCACTGATGAGTTCATGGATTTTGTAAATAAAGTTGGAACAGGTAATCTTAAAATCATATATGACAGTCAAAACTACTCGGTTTGTAAAAATTATGATAATACACAGATATATGAAGAAATCAAAGATTATGTCGTAGCTATGCACATAAAAGACGGTTTTGATGTAATGAGCACCCATATGCTCGGAGAAGGCGGCAGCAATTTCTACAAAACAGCAGAGGCTGTGAAAAAATCCGGATACAGCGGATGGATATACGCTGAAAATTATTTTGACCAGGATCGTTTGGGTGAAATACGCAAGCCTTATGAATTACTCAAGAAGGACGTTGAAGTATTGAAGGCAGCTTTTGAATCTTAAAGACAAGCCGACTATGCGTCTGCTGTCTGATGATTCTTGCTGATTACCATTATTCAAGGAGAATATCATGATACCTACATTTAAACTTTACAACGGCGTTGAAGTACCGGCTATCGGGCTGGGAACATTTCTTGCAAAAGACGGCGAGGAAGTAAGCAGGAGCGTCCGCGAGGCCATCAGCGTCGGTTACCGCAGTATCGATACTGCGATGATTTATCTTAATGAAACGGGAGTTGGCAAAGGTATGCGCGAAAGCGGCATCCCTCGCAGCGAGATATACCTTACCACCAAGCTATGGAATGACTCGCATGGCTATGAAGAAACCCTCCGCGCATTCAACGAGTCACTGAAGCGTTTGGGCACTGACTACGTTGACCAGTATCTTATGCATTGGCCGGGCATGGATGAGAGCTTTATTCCAACATGGAAGGCATTTGAAAAGCTCTATAATGACGGGAAGATCCGCGTCATAGGAGTATGCAATTTTCTGAAGCCCACTCTTAAAAAACTCCTGGATAATTGCGCCATCAAGCCGATGGTTGAGCAAATCGAGATCCATCCGATGTTTCAGCCTAACGATCTGATTGCATTCTGCCAGGAAAACGAAATCCAGGTTGAGGCATGGCGTCCTATAGTTTGGGGAAAAGTCGACAAGGAGCCCATAGTGGCTGCAGCGGAAAAATATGGCAAAACTCCTGTTCAGATAACTCTTCGCTGGCACTATCAAAGGGGGATCAGAACTGTTCCGAAGACGACCCATAAAGATCGGATGATCCAGAATGCTGATATATTTGACTTTGAACTGTCACCCGAGGAGATGAATGCAATAAAAAAACTGAACACCTTTGTTCGCACAGGGGAATCTCCGGATGAATTTTTCGAAACAGGCGGTTTTTAAGATCAATGTCGAGTAATATTTAAGGAAGTGCAAAATGAGTAATAATTATCTGATATGGCTGTCAGAAAATACAAGGACCAGGTGGTGGCACGATTCGGCGATCCCGTCTGAAATCGATGCAGCAATAGCGAATGGAGCCGCTGGCGTAACCACAAATCCGGTATTGGCTTACAGGTCACTCAAAGCGGCTTCTGATTTTTGGAAACCTGAAATCGATAAGATACCAAACTCGCTTTCTCCCGTTGAAAGCGCGGAGGAAATACTGAGGATCGTTACAACATATGCCGCGGAGAGATTTTCTTCGATTTATGCGAAAACAAATCATAAAAACGGCTATGCTCTCGCGCAGGTAAATCCTGAATATGCCGGAGACACCGGGCTAATGTATATGCAGGCGAAAAGATATCTTAAATGGGCGCCGAATATTGCAGTTAAGGTACCGACAACGCGTGCGGCGATCCCGGTCGTAGAAAGACTTGCGTCTGAGGGAGCAGCTGTATGCACTACTTTGAATTTTTCGGTTTCGCAGGCGCTTGCCGTAGCAGAAGCTTATGAGCGGGGCGGCGCTGAAGCGAGAAGGTCCGGCGTTGAGGTAAAACCCTGTTTCGTGGTCCAGCAGGGCGGAAGACTTGACGAGTATCTCGTGGATTGCGCTAAAGATTCAGGAATCGATATCCCTCAGGATGTAATTCGCCGCGCGGGCAATTGTGTGACGAAGCGCACCTATGATCTGTTTGCCGAGAAAAATTATTCCGCAAAAATCATGCCCGCAGGTCTGCGCGGAGTTGATCACCTGACCAGGTTTGCGGGCGCCGACATGGTCTTTTCGCTGCAAACACGTATACAAAATATGGTCATAAAAGAAGATCCCGAGCGAATTGAACGCTTTACAGAGCCGAATGACGAAAAGACTCTGGAACAGCTAATGCAAATAGAAGAGTTCAAACGCGCATTTGAAGTGGACGGCATTGCTCAAAAGGATTTCATAACTTTCGGTTTGACCCAGAAAACCTTGTCTCAGTTTTTATGGACAGGATGGAGTCCTCTGGAAAGCTATGTGTCAAATGACGATAAAAGATGGTTCTGATAAAATAAGCGGGAACACCGGGGGAGCTATTATCATATTTCAAAGGG
>JAQVNH010000116.1 GCA_028703215.1 Eubacteriales bacterium | reverse complement strand
GATGTAAATACTGCCGGTTTATTGCCTTGACATGCCACATTCCCGGTGGTAAAATAATCAGGTGTCTTTAAAGGATATTGTCTTTTAGAGACGTGAACATGGGGGTTACGGGAATTGCTTGAAAGATTAAAACTTGAGGATAAGATCACGGGAGTAAAACAAACGCTGAAAGCTGTTGCTGAAGGAAGAGCCGAGATGGTCTTTGTGGCGGCGGATGCGGATAAGCGTGTGGTCAGCGGCTTGACGGAATTATGCCTGGCCGGCGATATAGAGATTTTTTATGCGGAAACTATGAAATTATTGGGCAAGGCATGCGGAATAGATGTTGGAGCATCCGCCGCATGTATCCTGAAAAAAGCCTGACAAAAACACGAAAGGAGGTGTATGGATGCCAACATTTAATCAGCTGGTAAAACAAGGCAGAGAGAGCAGCCACGGAAAGAGCGACGCGCCGGCTTTGCTGAGAAGTTTCAATACCTTGAAGAAAAGATCTGTTGATTTGAAATCTCCTCAAAAGCGGGGTGTTTGCACAGTTGTCAAGACAACAACACCAAAAAAGCCCAACTCCGCACTGCGCAAAGTTGCCAGAGTGCGTTTGACCAATCAGATCGAAGTAACGGCTTATATTCCGGGAGTAGGTCACAACCTTCAGGAGCATAGCGTAGTTCTGATAAGGGGCGGAAGAGTCAAAGACCTTCCGGGTGTGAGATACCATATAATCAGGGGGACCCTTGATACCGCAGGAGTAACGAACAGGCGGCAGGGAAGATCGAAGTACGGAGCAAAACAGCCAAAAGCATAGGCTTGAAGAAGCAATTTAAAGAATAATAATAAAAAAATAAAATAAATCCAATATAAGCACTCACGCGGAATAAACCGCGAGTACCGATGAATGGATTTCACTTATCATTTAAAAGGAGGGAAGCAAGGTGCCAAGAAGAGGACATATCACTAAAAGAGATGTGCTGCCCGACCCGTTGTACAGTGACGAAATCGTTACCAAGCTGATAAATAATATTATGCTTGACGGGAAAAAAGGGGTAGCACAAAAAATTTGTTATGAGGCATTTGACATCGTAAAGGAAAAAACGGGGAAGAATCCCCTTGATGCTTTTCATGAAGCTCTTAACAATATCATGCCGGTCCTGGAAGTAAAAGCCAGAAGAGTCGGCGGCGCGACGTACCAGGTTCCGATGGAAGTCAGACCGGAAAGAAGGCAGGCTCTGGGACTGAGGTGGCTTATATCGTATTCGCGCAAGAGAAGCGAGCGTACGATGAGTGAAAGACTTGCCGGCGAAATAATGGATGCCATAAACAGCTTGGGCGGTGCGTTCAAGAAGAAGGACGAAACCCATAAAATGGCAGATGCGAATAGGGCTTTTGCGCATTACAGGTGGTAATATATCGGCCGCGATATCATTTTACACGAAAGGAGGATAACAATGTCCAGGCAATTTAGTTTGGAAGATACCCGCAACATAGGTATCATGGCGCACATCGATGCAGGTAAAACAACAACAACAGAACGAATCCTGTATTATACAGGGAGACTCTATAAAATGGGCGAGGTTCATGAAGGTGCCGCGACCATGGACTGGATGGAACAGGAACAGGAACGCGGGATAACCATAACCTCTGCCGCAACGACCACTCATTGGCGCGGAAAAAGAATAAACATAATTGATACGCCGGGACATGTCGACTTCACGGTTGAAGTCGAGAGATCTCTTCGTGTGCTTGATGGCGCGGTTGCGCTTTTTTGCGCAAAGGGCGGAGTTGAGCCCCAGTCTGAAACGGTCTGGAGGCAGGCGGACAAGTACCATGTTCCCAGGATAGCTCATGTAAACAAGATGGATATTATGGGAGCGGACTTCTTTAACTGCTTAAGGATGATGAATGAAAGACTCAAGGCAAACGCTGTGGCGATCCAACTTCCGATAGGCAAAGAAGACCAGTATAAAGGTATTATCGACCTTGTCAAAATGAAGGGTTATATATACGATGACGTTTTAGGCAGTGAAATCGAGGAAATAGAAATACCCGAAGATATGGCTGAACTATGTCTTGAGTATAGGGGGAAAATGATCGAGGCTCTCTCTGACTCGGACGATATGATTATGGTAAAATATCTTGACGGAGTTGAAATATCCGAGAGCGAAATCCACGCAGCCATAAGAAAAGCCACAATAGCAGTTGAAATTACCCCCGTCACCTGCGGTTCGTCATACAAAAACAGGGGCGTGCAGATGCTGCTGGATGCGATCGTTGATTATCTGCCTTCTCCGCTGGATATTCCTCCCGTGACAGGATTTACTGAAGACGGAGAAGAGGAGCTTGAAAGAAAGGCTGATGACAGCGAACCTTTCACAGCGCTCGCTTTCAAAATAATGACCGATCCTTTTGTCGGAAAACTTTGTTTCCTCAGAGTATATTCCGGCACTTTAAAAGCAGGCTCATATATTCTGAACCAGAGGACAGGCAAAAAGGAACGCATCGGCAGATTCCTTCTGATGCACGCAAATCACAGGGAAGAACTGGATATGGTATTTACCGGAGATATAGCGGCAGCAGTCGGAATGAAGGATGTAACGACGGGAGATACTCTGTGCGATCCTGATCACCCTATTATACTTGAGTCTATGATATTTCCCGAGCCTGTTATTTCAATCGCGATCGAGCCGAAGACAAAAATCGGGGAGGCTAAAATGTCGCTTGCCCTCAAAAAGCTGTCTGAGGAGGACCCTACATTCAAAACCCATACTGACCCGGATTCCGGACAGACAATAATTTCGGGAATGGGCGAGCTTCATCTTGAGATAATTGTCGACAGAATGATGAGAGAATTCAAAGTTGAAGCCAATGTCGGGAAACCGCAGGTTGCGTACAAGGAAACCATTCGCAAAGCAGTCAAGTCGGAGGGCAAATTTATAAGACAATCCGGAGGTAAAGGCCAGTTCGGGCACTGTTACATTGAGCTTGAGCCTCAGCCGCGCGGAGAAGGCTATTTGTTTGTCAATAAAATAGTCGGGGGAGCGATACCGAAGGAGTATGTAAACGCAGTCGACGAAGGTATCAGAGACGCTATGAATAACGGCGTTCTGGGCGGGTATCAGGTAATGGACATCAAAATAACATTGTACGATGGATCCTACCACGAAGTCGACTCGTCTGAAATGGCATTCAAGATAGCAGGCTCCATGGCTTTCAAGGATGGATGCAGAAGTGCCGATCCGGTGCTGCTTGAACCGATAATGAAAGTTGACGTGGTCGCGCCTGAGGAATATATAGGTGATGTTATGGGCGACCTGAACTCGAGAAGAGGAAGGATAGAGGGAATAGAGATCAGAAGCGGCGCGGAAATAATAAGCGCTCAAGTCCCGCTGTCAGAAATGTTCGGATACGCTACAGAGCTCCGTTCAAGGACTCAGGGCAGAGGAACATTTACAATGCAGTTCGGTTCCTACGAGGAAGTATCAGCAAGCCTCCAGAAGCAGCTGCTTGGAAATTAGTATTGATATTTAACGAATAATTGTATAGAATAATAGTCTAACAGGTAACAAAAGATGGCAAATAAGATGAGTGCGACAAAGAGGGGCATAAATCCCGCCGAGAAACACTTAAAAGCTTGCACAATAATATAAGAGTTGTGCAGGTCCATAAAAACAGAACATTAAGTTGCGAGGAGGATCAGTTAAAATGGGTAAGGCAAAGTTTGACAGAAATAAACCGCATGTAAATATCGGAACGATCGGTCACATTGACCATGGCAAGACGACCCTTACAGCAGCTATTACAAAGGTAATGGCGTTGCAGGACAAGACAAATCTGGTCAGAAATTTCGATTCGATCGACTCGGCTCCGGAAGAAAAGGCGAGAGGTATCACAATAAACACCTCTCATGTTGAATACTCAACAGGCAAAAGGCATTATGCGCACGTTGACTGCCCCGGACATGCCGACTATGTTAAAAACATGATCACAGGAGCAGCTCAGATGGACGGAGCTATCCTTGTCGTATCTGCAGCAGACGGTCCGATGCCACAGACGAGAGAGCATATCCTGCTCGCGCGCCAGGTCGGCGTTCCCTACGTCGTCGTATTTCTTAATAAATGCGATATGGTAGACGACGAAGAACTTATCGAGCTGGTCGAGATGGAAGTGAGAGAGCTTCTTAATCAGTACGAATTCCCCGGAGATGACACTCCGATAATCAGAGGCTCCGCGCTGAAAGCTCTGGAGTCAGCTGCGACCGATTCCAGTGCTCCGG
>JAQVNH010000115.1 GCA_028703215.1 Eubacteriales bacterium | reverse complement strand
TACTGGCAGATAATAAAGGGGAGAGAGCTTAGCAAAGAGGCCTCTGAAAACCAGACATTAGGACGGGACATCACGCCGAAAAGAGGAACGATATACGACCGCAACGGCAAGGAACTGGCGATAAGCGTTTCTGTCAATACTATCTGGGTCAATCCGGAGGATGTTGAAGGCGAAGGCTTGTCGACCCGTCAGATTGCAGAGGGATTATCAGAGATCCTCGAAAAGGATGTTGCTGAAATCCTGGAAATTCTTACTAAAAATTCATCCTGGACAACATTAATAAAAAAAATCGATACTGAGATCGGAGATAAGGTAGGGGAGTTCATCAATAAGAACGATATTTCAGGAATATCTGTAGAGGAAGACACCAGGCGCTATTATCCGCAGGCAAGACTTGCATGCCATATCATAGGATTTACGGGAGACGAGAATCAGGGGCTTGAAGGTCTTGAATCCATGCTTGAAAACTATTTAAAAGGATTGCCCGGCAAGGTCATAAGCGATGTTGATGCGGGCGGCCATGAGATACCTCTGGATACCAAACAGCGCATTGAACCTCAGGACGGACTTAATGCGGTCCTTACGATCGATGAGACTATTCAGTATTTTGTAGAGAATGCGCTCGAAAAAGCAATCGCCGACAACAGTGTGGTAAACGGAGCAACGGCTATCGTGATGGACCCCGATACGGGCGACATTCTTGCCATGGCTTCAAAGCCCGGTTTTAACCTAAATGAGCCATTCGCCGCGCCGGATGCTCAGTGGCTCAAAGTTGATTATGATTTGACCCGCTGGACCGGAAAAACCGAAGCCGAAGTCAATATTCTGAGAGATACGGTTTGGAATAACCTTGCTTTGACATACACATACGAGCCCGGGTCGACATTTAAAGCAATAACTTCCGCCGCGGGACTCGAAGAGAACGTAATAAAACCTGAAACAATGGTGACCGACAGTCCTGTAGAGCTTGCCGGCTATACGCTTGAATGCTGGAGCAAGTGGCCTCACGGAGAAGAAACCTTCAGAGAGGGCGTTTACAACTCATGTAACCCTGTTTTTATAAGAGTTGCCCAAAGCCTTGGTCTGGACAGATTTTACAAATATATGAGAGCGTTCGGATTTTATGACAAAACAGGGATGATCCTTCCGGAAGAAAACTCCATCATACATGCAAAACCACAGGAAATCGATATGGCCACCGCCTCTTTCGGACAGAGCTTCCAGATAACGCCGATCCAAATGATATCCGCATATTGCGCGATCGCGAACGGCGGATCTCTTATGCAGCCAAGGATAGTAAAGGAGCTGACTGACAATGAGGGTAATATCATAAAAACATTTGAACCGGCAGCGGTCAGAAATGTCATTTCCGAAGAGACGTGCAAGACTCTTTTGGATATACTTGAAGGCGTTGTATCTGAGGGAACAGGAAAGAATGCTTATGTCAGCGGTTACAGAGTGGCTGGGAAAACAGGGACTTCACAAACTCTGCCTAGGGAATCCGACAGGTACATCGCTTCCTTCGCGGCTATAGCACCCGCTGACGACCCTGAAATATGCGTTCTGGTGATACTTGACAATCCCAAGGGATTTTCCCATATGGGAGGCGTTATAGCGGCTCCTGTCGCAGGGGATCTTGTTGAGGATATTCTTACTTATCTGAATGTTGAAAGAAATTATACAGATAAAGACAGAGAACTGATGACGACCTTTGTCAACGTTCCGAATATGATAAATATGAAGGTCAGTGACGCGGTATCATACGCGAGGGCTTACGGTCTTTCTTACAGCGTTGAATCTGCAGCCGGAAGCGAAGGCGGCGATGCTCTCGTGATTGAACAGAATCCGAAAGCCGGCACATCGGTAATGGAACAGTCGGTGGTTATTCTGTACGCATACAAGCCGGAAAACGAGATCTCTGTCAAAGTGCCCGACTTGAAGGACATGACCGCGGCAGAGGCGACAAAAGCTCTGCGTGACGTCTCACTGAACATTAAAACAAGCGGGACCGGAACTGTTATAAGTCAGAGCAGCGAAAAGGGCTCCCTTATTACAAAAGGAAGCATCGTAGAGGTCGAGTTAAGAAATTTTGATAATATCGAGTAAGCGTATTTGCTTGATGCAATGATATAATGACCATATATGCAAGAGGGAAAGGTGTTTTTGATGAAGCTTCGAGATCTGGTTAAAGGTTTGGATATTGTAGAATTTTCGGGAAGAGATCAAACAGAAGCAACCGGAATTGCCTATGACTCGAGAAAGGCAAAAAAAGGCTCGCTCTTTGTCTGCATAGACGGCACGATAGTTGACGGACACGATTATATTCCCGGCGCTCTTGCAAACGGCGCGTCTGCGCTTTTGGTAAGCAAGGATGTCGATGTGCCGCATAATGTGGCAAAAATAAGAATAAGCGACACAAGATATGGGCTGGCATATGTTTCGGACAAATTTTTCGATCATCCTTCCGGCAAATTTAAATTGGTGGGGATAACAGGAACGAAGGGGAAAACCACCACCAGTTATATGATAAAATCGATACTGGAAACAAAAAATGAAAAAGTTGGTCTTATCGGAACTGTAGAAAAGCTGATAGGAGACAAGATCATTTATGTTGAAAGAACAACACCGGAATCTCTCGACCTGCAGTCGCTTTTTGCGGAAATGGCTGAGAGCCATGTCGATACGGCCGTTATGGAAGTCTCTTCTCAAGGGATCAAGCTTCACAGAGTAAGCTGCTGCGATTTTGACATCGGCATATTCACAAATATTTCGAGAGCGCATATAGGACCGCGGGAGCATGATTCTTTCGAAGATTACCTGGATTCAAAAATAAAACTATTCTCCATGTGTAAAACCGGATTGGTAAACATAGATAACAGTTATTCGCAAAAGGTTATCGGCGAGGCAAAATGTGAAATTATAACCTATGGTATTCATAATAAAGCCGATATACGGGCGAAAAACATAGTAAAGCATCCCGATTGTGTTGAATTCAAGCTTGTCTCACCCTGGTTCACATTTGACATAAAGGTGGGAGTGCCCGGTGAATTCAGCATATATAATTCTCTTGCGGCAATCGGCGCGGCAGCGCTTCTCGGAGCAAAACCAGACCATATTTCCGAAGGCCTTAAGAAAGTGAACGTAAAAGGACGAGTTGAAACTGTTGATACAGGAACGGATTATACTGTGATCATTGACTATGCTCACAGTCCCGACAGTCTGGAAAATATACTTGCCGCAGTCAAAGACTTTACACCCGGCAAATTGATCAGCCTGTTCGGGTGCGGAGGAGACAGAGACAAGATGATGAGGCCTATGATGGGTGCAATTTCAGGAAAGATCGCTGATCTCACGATTATTACTTCTGATAATCCGAGGACTGAAGAACCTGAAGCAATAGTAAGGGCAATAGAGGAAGGTGTAAAGACGACATCAGGAGAATACGTAACTATAGTAAACCGCAGAGAGGCCATTAAGTATGCTTTGAGCATTGCAAAAAAAGGCGACATAATAATACTTGCGGGAAAAGGACATGAAACATACCAAACGTTCAAGGATAAAACCATTAGTTTTGACGAACGCATTGTTGTGAAAGAGCTTCTCATTGAAATGAACGAAAGGAAATAGTAATGGAACAAATGTCGTGCGACGAAATTCTTAAGGCAACAGGAGATATCTTACTGTCCGGCAGGATATTGTCCGGCGGCAAAAATACTTTCATTTCCGGGATATCTACAGATTCCAGAACAGTAAAAAACGGAGATCTGTTCGTCCCCATCAGGGGCGAAAGATTCGACGGGCATGATTTTATCGGCAGCGCATTTGACAATGGTGCGGCAGCAACTCTTTCAAGCAACAGAAACATTGATTTTGAGAATCACACGGTGATAATGGTTGAAGACACAGTTAAAGCATTTGGGAAAATTGCGGCTTATTACAGAAAAAAGTTTAGCATACCTTTTATAGCAGTAACCGGAAGCGTAGGAAAAACAGCAACAAAGGATATGATAGCCTGTGTGCTGGGACAAAAATACAATGTGCTGAAAACAGCAGGGAATTTTAATAATCAAATCGGACTTCCGCAAACTATCATGGGTCTCGATAAACAGCACGAAGCGGCTGTCTTGGAAATGGGAATGAGCGGCCCCGGAGAGATAGCAATACTTTCAGATATTGTGAGACCGGATATATCGGTAATAACCAATATAGGAATATCGCATATAGAAAAACTCGGTTCAAAGGAAGATATACTCAAAGCAAAACTAGAGATACTGGAA
>JAQVNH010000006.1 GCA_028703215.1 Eubacteriales bacterium | reverse complement strand
ACATCAGCGCCAAAGCGGGAGAAAACGGCAAACTTTTCGGTTCGATCACCGGAATGGATATTGCGGAAAGTTTAAAGAAGACATACGGAATCGAAATAGACAAAAAGAAAATAGATTTGAGCGAGCCCATAAAAGTCCTCGGTAAAACCGTTGTTAATATAAAGCTTTATTCGGGAGTCGTCGGCAAGGTCACAGTCAATATCGTAAAAGAGCAATAAAGAACAATTATGCGTTTGTGAGGTTGATCTATGGATATCAATTCATTCGGAAGAGTTCCTCCGCAAAGTCTTGAGGCCGAGCAGTCAGTTTTGGGATCGCTGCTCCAGGACAAGGAGGTATTGCCTATAGTGGCGGAGATCCTCAAAAGCGAGGATTTCTACAAGGAAGGGCACAGGCACATCTATGAAGCTGTAATGGATTTATTTGACTCCGGCGAGCCTGTCGATCTCGTGACCGTATCTGACAAGCTGAGACAGTCAGGCAGTCTGGAAGCCGTAGGCGGAGTCGAATATCTTGCGAATATCGCCTTTGGGGTCCCCACGACCGCCAATGTGAGCAATTATGCAAAAATCGTCTGGGAAAAGTCCATCCTCCGCAAGCTCATAAAAGGAGCCTCAAGGGTCATAGACATTGGATTCGAGGCAAATGACGAGGTTCCGGACATTCTGGACCAGGCTGAAAAAACTATATTTGACGTAATGCAGCAAAGAAATATTAAAAATATATTTCACATCAAGGATATAATTGGCGTCAACTTTAACAGGCTGGAGGAGCTTTATAACAGTAAGAGCGATATTACGGGAGTGCCTTCGGGGTTTGCGGACCTTGACAGCAAAACGGCGGGCTTCCAGAAATCCGACCTCATCATACTTGCATCCCGCCCTGCGATGGGTAAAACATCGCTTGCGATAAATTTTGCCCAGTATGCCGCAGCGCGCGCAAAGGTGCCGGTGGCAATATTCAGTTTGGAAATGTCAAAGGAGCAGATAGTAAACAGGATAATCTCGGGAGAGGTCCTGATAGACAGCTTGAAACTCCGCACGGGAAAACTTGCCGATGAGGACTGGAGCAAAATGGCAAAAGCGCTCGGACCTCTTTCGGAAGCTCCCATATACATAGACGACTCAGCCGGATCCTCAATACAGGAAATCGGAGCCAAGTGCCGCAGACTCAAACTTGAGAAAAACATCGGACTGATCATAATAGACTATCTGCAGTTGATGACCGGAAGAGGAAAGGCTGAAAACAGGCAGCAGGAAATATCCGACATGACAAGATCTCTAAAAATACTGGCGAAGGAGATCAATGTGCCTGTAATTGCGCTTTCCCAGCTCAGCAGAGCTTCGGAGGCAAGGTCTGAGCATCGGCCGATGCTCAGTGACTTGAGAGAGTCGGGCGCTATAGAACAGGACGCCGACCTTGTAATGTTTCTTTACAGAGAAGACCAATACAAACAAGACTCGGAAAAAACCAACGAAGTTGAGCTCATATTGGCGAAGCATAGGAACGGCCCTCTTGGAACAATTTACCTTAGATGGTTCGGAGAGTATACGAAGTTTACAATGTTGAAGAAGGATTAGGAAACTTGAGAACAAGAAAAAACGGAACCGATGCCGCGAAAAATATTATCGATGATGTAAGAAGCGCAATAAAAAAATATGATCTGATACCGGCCGGCTGTATTGTGCTTGCAGGGGTATCAGGCGGTCCCGATTCTGTGTGCATGCTCCATGTGTTGAATATTCTGAAAAACGAGCTCAATATAAAAATAGAAGCGGCACATGTCAACCATATGCTCCGCGGGGATGATTCCTTCAGCGACGAGAAATATGTCGAACAGCTTTGCGGCAAGTTCGATATTCCTTTTCACACTGTAAAATGCGACATAAGGAAATACGCCTCCGAACATGCAATTTCTCTCGAGGAAGCCGGCAGGGACATCAGGTATGAAACGTTCGGAAAAATAGCCGGGCGAACAGGCGCGAAGGCAATATGCGTGGCACACAATATGAATGATCAGGCGGAAACAGTTTTAATGCACCTGCTCCGGGGGGCAGGTCCGGAGGGCTTAAAAGGCATGGAGTATAGGAACGGCATCATCATACGGCCTCTTTTGGGGATTTCGAGAGCAAGGATCGAAGAGTATTGCATAAAAGAAGACCTGAAGCCACGGACCGACAGCAGCAATCTCGAAACATGCTATACCAGAAACAAGATAAGATTGAAACTTCTGCCTTATATAAAAGAGCTGCTGGATTTCGATCCGGTAACTTCCCTGAACAGAATGGCATCCCTTCTGGCCACTGACAATGAATTTCTTGAAGAGTTCGCCGCCGATGCCTTTAAATCTGCGCTTGTGGAGGGAGCGAAATCCGGTCTGACACTTGATGTGAAAGCAGTCTCGGATATGCATGAGGCTGTTTCATCAAGAATAATAAGAAAAAGCATTCTTGAGATCTCCGGAACGCTGAAGGGGATCGAGCAAAAGCATGTGGCTTCTGTAACGAAGCTTATTAAAGAGGGCAGAACAGGTGCAACGATATGCCTGCCGCAGGGAGTGACAGCAAGAAAATCCTACGGCAATATCGAGTTTTGTTTGAAGAATGATACGAAGCAAGAACCTTTGCCCGGGATTAAGCTCATTATCCCCGGAGAGACAAAGGTCCCCGGATACGACATTTCAATTTGCACATCCTTTGTCGAAAAGACGAAGAATCCGGGAAATTTTTCGACAGACAGGCGTTCCCTCACGCAATATTTTGATTATGATGCGGCTGAAAAGGGAATATCAATAAGGAACAGGAGAGACGGAGACCGGATCAAGCCGTCGGGATTTGACGGCACGAAGAAATTGAAGGATATTTTTATCGATAAAAAAATCCCAAGGCCGGAAAGGGACAGGATACTGTTATTGACCTCGGATGATGATATAATTTGGATAGTAGGCTATGAAAAGAGCGATAAGCACAAAGTTAAGGAGAGCACGGAAAAAGTATTGGCAGTTGAAGTAAAGGCGAAAGGGGAAACGCCGTCATGACAAAAGGCGATCTGATGTCCGGTATCGACAAAATACTTGTCAGCAGGGAAGAAATAAGCAAAAAGGTCAAGGAACTCGGAGAAAGGATATCAAAGGATTACAAGGGCCAGGATCTTTTGCTTGTGGGAGTTCTCAAGGGCGCGGTCGTATTTATGGCGGACCTGCTGAGAGAGATCACGATACCTGTTGAAGTGGATATGATCTCCGTCTCAAGCTATGGAAGCGGAACCGACAGCACCGGTATCGTCAAGATAGTCAAAGACCTTGATGTCAACATCAAAGACAGACATGTCCTGATAGTGGAGGATCTGATCGATACAGGACTGACGCTTCAGCATCTCAAGGAGCTGCTCGCAACACGTGAACCCCTGAGCGTAAAGGTTTGCACCATCTTTGACAAACCGACGAGAAGGATCGTCGATGTTCCTATAGAATACAACGGAATATCTATCCCAAATTATTTTGTGATAGGCTACGGACTCGATTATGCCGGCGAATACAGGAATTTGCCCGATTTGTGCACTATGAAGCAAATATAAGAGGTTTGTTTTTTGAAAGACTATATGTTAATATGATATGCTGATACAAAAACGATCGGGAATAAGCGAGCAAATGGACTGGAGCATACCGGCTTTGAAATAAAGCGGCATAGAGTCCGGGAGGGATATTTTTGAAACATATCAAAGGACTTGGATTTTATATAATTTTATTTGTCATCATAATATTCATCGTTGCTTTAAACAGCGGCAGCGAAAAGCCGAAAACTATGGATTATGCCAAGCTTCTTGAGGAAATAAAAGCCGACAATATTTCCGAGCTCGTTCTTGATGGCGAAAATGCTCTTGTAACATATAAAAGCGATGAAGAGACACAATACATAACGACCTTGCCTGACAGGGCATACTTTATAGAGTGGGTCACGCCTTATCTGGAAAACAATCAATTTACTTTCAATACCGTTGAAGTGCCGGGCACTCCGTGGTGGACGACTTTGCTGTCTGTCGGCGGGTTTATTCTTCTTATAGTGCTGTTCTGGGTATTCTTCATGCAGCAATCACAAAGCGGAGGCAAGCAGGCCATGTCGTTTGGAAAAAGCAGGGCCCGTCTCGGATCCGATCAAAAACAGAAGGTGACTTTCGCAGATGTCGCAGGAGCTGAAGAAGAAAAAGAAGAGCTGGAGGAAATCGTTGAGTTTCTGAAGCAGCCAAAAAAATTCATTGAACTCGGCGCAAGAATACCAAAGGGAGTGCTTCTCGTGGGGCCTCCGGGTACCGGAAAGACTTTGCTTGCGAAAGCGGTCTCGGGAGAAGCGGGAGTGCCGTTTTTCAGCATCAGCGGCTCTGATTTTGTTGAAATGTTTGTAGGTGTCGGGGCTTCAAGAGTCAGGGATCTGTTTGACCAGGCAAAGAAAAATTCTCCCTGCATCGTGTTCATCGATGAGATCGATGCGGTCGGAAGACACAGAGGAGCTGGCCTGGGAGGCGGACATGACGAGAGGGAGCAGACACTCAATCAGCTTCTTGTTGAAATGGACGGCTTCGGAGCCAATGAAGGCGTGATAATCCTTGCTGCGACCAACAGACCTGACATACTCGATCCGGCATTGCTCAGACCCGGAAGATTTGACCGGAGAGTACTAGTCGGATATCCCGATATAAAAGGACGTGAAGCGATTTTAGTTGTTCACGCAAAGGGCAAGCCGCTTTCGGCGGAAGTGGATCTCAGCCACATTGCCAAGATCACGCCGGGATTTACCGGAGCCGATCTGGCTAATGTGCTCAATGAATCGGCGCTTTTGGCAGCACGCAAGGGCAAAAAAGAAATAGAAATGGAAGATATAAAGGAAGCTATTTTCAAGGTAATGATCGGTCCCGAAAAGAAAAGCAAGGTAATGAGCGAAAAAGACAGAAAAGTAACGGCATACCATGAAGCCGGGCACGCCATTACCTCAAAGCTTTTATCCACAACGGACAAGGTCGACCGGGTCTCGATAATCCCGGCAGGTCTTGCAGGAGGATATACATCGTTCAGGCCGGATGAGGACAAGGAATATATGACCAAATCGCAGCTGTTAGAGACCATATACGTATCGCTTGGCGGAAAAGTGGCGGAAGATCTGGTTCTCGGCGAAATCAGCACGGGTTCATACGGAGACCTGAAAAACGCAAACAAAGTAGCCCGAAATATGGTGACAAAGTATGGCATGAGCGAAAATCTCGGGAATCTTATAATCGGGGATGAAAATGATGAGATATTCCTCGGAAGAGACTACTCGCACGTTAAAAATTACAGTGAGGAAATTGCGGCAAAGGTAGACCGGGAAGTAGGATATATCCTTGAATCCGCATATAAAAAAGTGCACGAGACAATAAAATTAAATATAAATAAGCTGCATAACCTTGCGAATGCGCTGCTCGAAAAAGAGCGCATCGAAGGGCCTGAATTCGAAGAAATTTTTGCAAAAGCCTGATCTATGTGAAGAGGCAGAAAAATTTAATATGCGGTTCCTTATCAAGAGAGGTGGAGGGAAAGGCCCGATGAAGCCCGGCAACCTGGCAGTGAGCACAGGTGCCAACTCCTGCAGGATTTCCTGGAAGATGAGGTAGGGTCACTTTTATGAGCCTCTCCGTCCGGAGAGGCTTGTTTTGACGGGTAATGATTTTTCATAATTTTCAAAGCAGAAAGGAAGGATAAAAAATGTCAAAAAGAGTATTTACTTCAGAATCAGTCACAGAGGGTCATCCGGATAAAATTTGCGACCAGATCTCCGATGCGGTTCTTGACGATATCATAGGCAAGGACCCGAACGCAAGAGTCGCTTGTGAGACTGCTGTCACAACAGGAATGGTGCTGGTGATGGGTGAAATAACAACAAACTGCTATGCGGACATCCCCAAAATTGTCAGGGAGACGGTCAGAGAAATCGGATATGACAGGGCAAAATACGGTTTTGACTGCGATACATGCTCGGTTCTCACGGCAATAAACGAGCAATCGGCGGATATCGCGCTCGGGGTTGATCGGGAAGGCGCGGGAGACCAGGGGATGATGTTCGGATATGCCTGCGATGAGACACCCGAACTAATGCCTATGCCGATCGCGCTTGCCCATTCGGTTGCAAAAAGGCTGAGTGTTGTTAGAAAAACCGGAATACTCGATTATCTCAGGCCTGACGGGAAGTCTCAGGTAACTGTGGAATATGAAGACGACAAGCCTGTGAGGGTCAGTACGGTCGTCGTCGCTGCTCAGCACGCGCCGGATTGCGATATAGAAAAACTCCGCGAGGATATAACGGAAGAGGTCATCAGAAAATCGATCCCGGAGCACCTTATGGATAAAAACACCCTGTTTCTCATAAACTGCACCGGTAAATTCGTTACGGGAGGACCTCAGGGAGACTCCGGACTTACGGGAAGAAAGCTTATAGTTGACACTTACGGAGGTTACGCAAAGCATGGCGGAGGCTCGTTCTCGGGGAAAGATCCGACTAAGGTCGACCGTTCAGCTTCTTACGCCGTGCGGTATGCAGCGAAAAATATAGTTGCAGCGGGGCTCGCAAAAAAGTGTGAAATCGAAATATCATATGCAATAGGAAGATCGGAACCGGTTTCCGTTCAAATCGACACATATGGAACGGGTGTTATTTCTGATGAAAAACTCGGAAAGCTTGTCGAGTCGAATTTTGATTTTAGACCGGCGTCTATAATCAGAGATCTTGATTTACGCAAGCCAGTATACAAACAGGTTGCAGCGTACGGTCATTTTGGAAGACCGGATCTGCAGCTCACATGGGAGAAAACAGACAAGGCGGCATTGCTTAAAAGGCAGGCGTAAAAAGGGGTGTGAAATAAAATTATCACTCGGAGATATTGATGGCGCTGATCGAAGGCATGATAGAAAGCATAATATACCGAAATGATGCAAACGGGTATACGGTTTGCGAAATGGCTCATGGAATTGAAACGGTCACGCTTGTCGGATACATGCCGTTTACCAATGAAGGCGAATTTGTCCGCGCGACCGGAGCCTGGACAAGTCATCCGGATTACGGAGAGCAGTTTAAAGTTGAGGCATATGAAAATGTTATGCCCAAAACTGCGGACGCAATCGAGAAATATCTTGCATCCGGAGTCATCAAAGGCATCGGGCCTGTGACAGCAAAAAAAATTGTCGAAAAATTCGGCGAGGATTCGATTGAAATTATTCAGTTTTACCCTCTGAAGCTCGCTGTGATCAAGGGAATAACTGCCGAAAAAGCACAGCAGATCGGACGGATATTCGAGTCGCAGCGTGAACTCATGGATATCGTTATCTTCCTTCAAAAATTCGGAATGGGTCCGTCATATTCAACAAGAATATACAAGGCATTCGGAAGCGGTGCTATAGAGCAGATAAAAAGAAATCCGTACCGCCTGTCGGATGAGATATTCGGGATAGGATTCAAAACGTCAGACCGTATAGCGATGTCCCTCGGTCTTGACCCTTACTCAAAATTCAGGATTTCAAGCGCGATCAAGTATGTGCTGTCAAAAGCCGCTGAAGCAGGGCACACATATCTGCCGAAGGATAAGCTGACAGAATCGACATGCGGACTTCTTGAAGTCGAAGGAAGCAATATCGATGATGCGCTTGAATCATTGCAGCTTGAAAGATCGGTCAATATAGAAAAGGAAGGTCACACGGCCAGAGTCTATCTCAGCTCTTTTTTTAATGCCGAAAAGAATGCGAGCATAAAATTGCATGTACTGTGCAATTCCGATTTCAAGGCTGTATCAGATGAGATAGCCGCAGTCATGGGCGAAGTGGAAAAAGAAGAGGGCATAAAACTTGCCTCGCTTCAGGAAAAAGCGGTCAGAGAAGCGATCTTAAACGGTGTTCTGGTAATAACCGGCGGTCCGGGAACCGGTAAAACAACTGTCATCAAAAATCTTATAAGAATATTCATGGATAACGGTTCCAAGGTCGAGCTTGCAGCGCCGACCGGCAGAGCGGCGAAAAGGATGACCGAGGCAACGGGCATCGAGGCGAGGACGATACATAGATTGCTGGAAACAGGTTTTCTCGCAGACAGAGAGGGTCAGATATTCCAGAGAAATGAAACGAACCCTCTTGAAGCAGATGCTGTTATAATCGATGAAATGTCCATGGTCGATATACTGCTGTTCAACAGTTTGCTTAAAGCGCTCACACCAGGCACCCGACTGATCATGGTCGGAGATGCGGACCAGCTTTCATCTGTTGGCCCGGGCAATGTGCTCCGGGACATCATTTCAAGTGAAATGGTCCCGACTGTCAGGCTGACTGAGATATTCAGGCAATCAGAGGAAAGCAAAATCGTCTGGAACGCTCATTTGATAAATAAAGGCGAGATACCTGACATCAGCAACAAGGACAGGGATTTCTTCTTTATGAAGAGATCCGGAGGGGAAAGTATTCTTGAGGCGATAAAGGAGCTTTGCTGTCAGCGTCTTCCTGATACATACGGCTATTCGCCGATGAAGGATATACAGGTCCTCACACCGACAAGAAAAGGGATAGTCGGCGTCAGCAACCTTAATGCGGAAATCCGGAAAGTTTTGAATCCGCCTTCTTTCGGCAAAACTGAAAAAATGTTCAACGGATATCTTTTCCGCGAAGGAGACAAGGTAATGCAAGTCAGAAACGACTATTCGCTCGGATGGGAAATGCTGACCGGGAGCGGAATCATCAGGGGTGAAGGCGTTTTTAACGGGGACATGGGAACACTTGCGGAAATAAATGAAGATGAGCTTAGAGTATCTGTAAGCTTTGATGACAACAGGAACGCGCAGTATGATTTCAGCATGCTCGATGAAATCGAACCTGCTTACGCCGTTACGATCCATAAAAGTCAGGGAAGCGAATTTCCTGCGGTAATAATACCTATGTATCCCGGTCATCCGATGCTGCTCACAAGGAATCTTATCTACACAGCGGTTACAAGGGCAAGGGAAATGGTAGTTCTGGTAGGCAGCTTCGAGGTATTCAAGGCAATGGTGAATAATGTCAGGGAGGATCTTCGCTATTCAGGTCTGAAGGATAAGATAATCAGGGGGTGGCAGCTTCGCTCTCAGAACTGATCAGAATATTTTATCCGTCAAAATGCATATTCTGCGGAGAAATAATCTCTCCGAAGCGCGACAGAGACATTTGCCGGGAGTGCTGCCAGAAGCTTCCCCGTATAGGAAGGCGGGGAGAAGTGCGAGGCAGTGACAGGTTTGATACTGTCACCATACTTTTCCCTTATGACGATATGGTCAAAGAATCTCTCGCAAGGTTCAAATTTCAGGGAAAGCAGTCATATTTTCGCACATACGCGGATCTGCTGCACGAGAAGCTTTCGGAGCTTATAAACACAGATGAAATAAATTATGTCATGAGCGTGCCTCTTCACAGGAGAAGAAAAATCCGAAGAGGATACAATCAATCGCTTCTGCTCTCCGAACGAGTAGCTGCAAAACTCAAAAAACCCGAAATGTCAGGATTGCTGCTCAGAACGAGAAATACCGAAGCCCAGAGCGGGCTTGAAAGAGACGAGAGAAGCGCCAACGTAAAAGACGCATTCAGCGTCAAGACCTCCGACTGTCTGAAGAACAGCACCGTACTTTTGATTGACGACATAATCACGACCGGCAGCACCATCAATGAGTGCTGCAGAGCGCTTAAGAACGCAGGGGTCTTGAAGATTCACGCCGCCGCCGCGGCTTCGGGCAGGATACAGTGATAAAAAATATATGACAGGACCTTGAATAATATAGACATCGTCATTTTCTTGTGTTAATATACATTTGCCGATGAAAAATGCGGCATTGAAAATTTAATAATCTTTGTTAGGTGAGGCTTCTATACAGATACATGCTGCTGCCCCGAAACGTCGAAAGACGCCAACTGGGTTAACAGACTCTATCGGATTAAGGTATTGTTTAACGCAGCCGGGTTAATATGAACCTACGCTGTATAGTGCCGAAGCTCAACGAGTGAAGATTAGATGTTTTATATTATTCTGGCCTCCACTTGTTTGGAGGCTTTATTAATTTGAAGTAACGGTTCCGCGCCGGCAAATCGATATGCAGGAGGGATGAAAAATGCTGGAGATATTTAAAACAACTGAAAAACAAGAGCTGTTAAAAATCGATGAATTTGAAAAAGGCTGCTGGGTCAATTTGACGCACCCCTCCGAAGAAGAGATAATGCAGATCCAGCAAAAACTCGGGATCCTTCCAAACTTTCTAAGAGACCCTCTGGATGAAGAGGAAAAGCCAAGGATCGACGTAGAGGAAAACCAGGCGCTGATAATAGTTGACACGCCTTTTATATTCGAGGGCGGCAAGGGACAGGTATTTGAGACGATACCTCTCGGCGTGATCGTGACCGATGATTATATCATAACCATTTCAACCGCTGAGAATATTGCCATCGACGCTTTCAGAACCAACAAGGTAAAGGGCTTCTTTACCTATAAAAAGACCAGGTTCACTTTTCAGATATTGTTCAGGATAGCAAAGGACTTTTTGAAATATCTGAGATACATAGACAAGAAAACTGATGAAGCGAAGAATATGCTGAACAGGTCAATGAAGAACAAGGAACTTTTCGAGCTCCTTGAACTGGAAAGAAGTCTTGTGTTCTTCACGACATCTTTGAAGGAAAACGAGCTGGTAATGAATAAGTTAATGACCGCAAGACACATCAAAATGTACGAGGACGACCAGGACCTGCTTGAGGACGTAATAATTGAAAACAAACAGGCTCTCGAGATGGCCAACATATACAGTTCGATCCTCAGCGGGATGATGGATGCCTACGCTTCGATAATATCCAACAACCTCAACATGGTGATGAAGGTCCTGACATCGATAACTATCATAATGACTATTTCGACAGTGATATCAGGATTCTTCGGGATGAATGTCGGCATGCCTTTCAACCTCGGAGCCCACCCGTATGCGTTTTGGATCATCCTGGCGCTGTCTGTTTCGGTATCTATATGCGCCATATATTTGCTCAGAAGACGCCAGATGCTGTAAGGGAATTAGAAATCTGATTTTACATTTAACCGCAAGACCCGAGATATCGTAATCAATAATTTGATCACGAATTTCGGGGCTTTATTTATCCAATGGAAATATCACGGTTCATCAGACAAACTATTATCTCCAAATATCTCCATTAGAAACCTGGAAACATTCAGTACATAGCTTTGCTCAAGCTGAACAAACGACGAGGCGTGACCTGTGGCATCGGTTTCCCAGAGCCTGCACCGCGCGCTTCCCACGGAATACAGGGAAAGCAGCTTTTTGCTCGCGGCGATCGGTATGAGACTGTCGCGGCTGCTGTGGATAAACAAAACGGGCAGGTCTCTTTTTGCGATCGTGTCCGATCCGCCGGCAGCGATTTTGTATGAATCGATGCCCGAAAAAAGATTTACCATGACAGGAACGGCAAAGTCAAACGGGAATGAAGGCAGCCTGGTGTAGGTCCTGAGGGTGTCATAGAGGAAAGTTCTCATATCGTGATAAGGGGTATCTGCAACGACTGCATCGACATCCGGACTAAGGGCAGATGCAAAAAGACTTGCGGAAGCCCCCGTTGAACACCCGAGGAGAACTATGTTTTCATAATCCAGCTTTTTTACATAATTAACAGCGCTTAAAACATCATTTCTCTCGTTGTATCCGAGACTGCTTATATTTCCTCCGGAATTGCCCGAGTTTCTGAGATCAAAGGCAAGAACGCTCCAGCCGCTGCTTTGCATCTCCCCGATAAATTTTGATGTGGCATCCCGGAAAATCAAGCGGTTGCCGCCGTGTCCGTGGACCGTTATTATGACCCCGGTGCCGCCTTCGGCTGCGAAAAACCATCCGTTCAGAGAATATTTTCCGGAGGAGTCATTGAATGTGACTTCGCTTGCGCCGTCTAACCCGCCGGGGATACTGCCGGGTTCGGTTCTATCCGGGTGAGTTATAAGCCATGCCGTGTATCCTGAAATTCCCGCAATGAGAAATAAAACCAGCACGATGGCCAGCAAAACTATTTTAAGGGGTTTTCTGAAACTTCTTTTTTGGGGAGTGAAATAGGTTATCCCGGATACGCGCATTTTTTTATTGCCCTTCCTGAAATAGTAGGGGAATTATGCATCCGCAGGAATAATTATATATTTACGAGGCGGCAAAGTAAAGGAAGGCGCTTAAGAGAGAAACATCATAAAAGTTTATAAGTAAAATTATAAAATAATTATAGACAATATTGGTAATATATGGTAATATATGTAATAAATTAGTAAATCATGTAAAAGAACAGGATGCAAATGAATCAAACAGATTTATTTAACGGGAAGTATATCGTTAAAAAAGAGCTTGGAGGAGGATCTAGCGAAGTATACCTTGTCGAGAATGTCAAGCTCGGCAACTTTTGGGTCTTAAAAAAAATAAGCAAATCTGGCATTGGCACAACGGTAGAGCCGGAAATATTAAAAAGGCTGGAGCACCCTTTGCTGCCAAGGATATTTGACGTTGAGGAAGATCATGATCACATATGTATAATAATGGAATATATCAAAGGGATCTCTCTTGATAAATACATTCAAAAAGAAGGCCGCGCAGACGAAAAAACAGTTCTCAAATGGGGTATCCAAATATGCGGTGTTCTGAGTTACCTGCATGGCATCAAGCCCGCCCCGATAATCCACAGGGATCTGAAACCGTCAAACATCATACTGACTGACGGCGGCGATTTAAAATTAATCGATTTTGGGACCGCGCGCGAGTACAAGGATGGGAATGACTCAGATACAGTATATATAGGAACCAAAGGATATGCCGCGCCTGAGCAATATGGAGGCGGACAAACCTCTGCGTCTTCAGACATATTCAGCCTCGGAGTCACCATGCATCAGCTTCTGACCGGAATCAATCCCAACATCCCTCCGTTCCGTCCGGCTCCTGTAAGAGAAATAGATCCGGACCTGTCAAAAAACATAGAAAATATAATACAAAAATGCACTAAAACCGAACCCTCTGAAAGATATTCATCTGTGGATGAACTCGAAAGAGAGCTGATTTATGCCGCTGAATTGCAAAGCGGCAATAGTGATCCGGATAACGAAAACCATACCTCCGAAGGTATGGCGAAAGCTTTTAAGAAGCTTATCTTGACCGTATGGGACAACAGCGAATTTGCATGCGAGCTGGCTTATACGGCAGCAAGACTTAGCGGTTACAGCATTCTGATTGCAGATCTTGATCTTCTTTCTCCATCTGTTGATTTGCATCTGGATGTCAGAAGATATCCGGTCAATATTTCGGCTTCGGGATTATTCAACAATACAGGCTTGAATATTGTTCTGGAAGCAGCTGAGAAAAATGTGCTGGAAGGCGCTGTAATAAATAAAGCCTCAGTCAAAAGGCGTGAAGCGTCAAACCTTTTCGTCCTTACCGGGTGCTACAAAATCGAGGACTACGAATATTACAGCAATGAAAGCCTGAACAAGTTTATCGAATGCGCTTACAGGAATTTTGATTTGACAATCCTTGTGGTCAACCGTTCAATATATGACTCATATACATTGGTTTCACTGTTGCATTCGGATCTTAATCTTTGCGCGGTCAAGCCTGACATACGAAATCTGCGAGATTACAACAGCTGGATCTCGCACCTGAGTAAAAAACAAAAAATACCGACGGAAAAATATAAGTTTGTGATTTTCGACTGGGATCCAAAAAACAGCTGGCAGGAAGAGCTGGCACAGAAAGCGCTGGGCAGATCCCTTATCGGAAAAGTCAGGGCAAGCGAGAAGAGAGATCATTGCAGAAGTCTGAAAGTATCGTATGTCAGGAAAATGGAGAAAAAGGGAATTGCCGATTACAGGAAAATCTTGGCGCAGTTCCATATCATCCCTAAACAAAGCATACCGGGGAAAATACTGGATTGCATGGCAAGAATAAAAATTCGCAGAAACATCACTGATAAATATCCGTTTATCAAAAACAGATGAAAGTTTGGAGGTATAAGATATGCCGGTCGTTTCAAGCCTTAGCAGCCGGGTCGGCGGATTTCCGCGAACCAGGGAGGAAGCTGTAATAGGCGATATAAACAGCATTGTTTCAGAGATCACGTTCAACATTCTCAGAGACTCGCCGCAGCTCGTAGCAGATGTGTCTGCGGGGAATGTGGGGAAAAATGCGCTTGAAACTGCCGTGATCAAAGATATGGATAAAAATTTTTATCACATGGGGCTATACAGGCAAAAGCTGATAAAAAAGGTTTTTGACTACATGTTCGGCTATGGCGAGCTTCAGGAATATGTCGACGACGAAGAGATCTCGGATATCGACGGGACTAAATTCGATGAATTTGTCGTAAAGAAAAGCGGTCGCAGGGAAGCTGTAAATGTTAATTTCATAAATGAAAAGAATTATGACACATACTGCAAACTCATTGCGGTCCGCTATGGCGGAATGCTCAATGAAAATGACAGCCATTGCAGAGTAACCGATACGCAAAGAAGGCTAAGGATAAATATTTCTATACCGCCCAGAAATGTATCGGGACCAGCCATCAGCATCAGAAAGCACAGAATGAAAAGTTACACATTACGGGAGCTTGCAAAAATCGGAATGCTTCAGCCTTGGATGGAGGAAAAACTCAGGGAGTTTGCCTCTAAAGGAAAATCCATAGTGTTTTGCGGGAAAGGAGCAGCAGGAAAAACAACTCTCATGAGAGCTTTCATAAATGCTCTTCCGAGGATGGAACGAGTTATTATTGCGGAGTCGGATGCCGAGATATATCCGGACAAGCCGTATTGCATAGAGCAAAGGATAAAAAAGTCAAATGAAGGCGGGTTGCCGTTTACACTGGCAGATTTGATAAGAGAAGGCCTGACGATGTCTCTCGACACATATTGCATCGGCGAAATCGTTGGAGGAGAGGCATGGGAATTTGTTAAGGCGATTTATACAGGACATAGGGGTATTGCGACCACTCACTCGGAAAGCGCGAAAGAGGTTTTTGAAAGGATACTCACACTAAGCCTCGGAGCGGATATAAGAGAAAGTGAAAAAACAGTCAAAGAGATGATTTCGAACAGCATTGACGCGGTCATATTCCTCAAGGATTTTAAAGTCAATGAAATACTTGAGGTTTACGGATATGATGCCGCAAATGAAAACTGCATCACAAAACAACTCACGATGCAAAACTACAGGGGGGAGTAATGCTGACTCAAAAGTTACTTGCATTCAATTCAATATTCTTAGTTTTGATTTCGTGCGTCCTTTCTTATTTGGCGGTCAAAAACCTGAATATGCGAATGATTTTTACAAAAGGTTTCAAACTGTTAAAACATGAATATGAAATGAAAAATATCGGCAGGGAAATAAAACGATATGCGAAGGCAATCAATGTAAAACTGTCAGCAGCGGAAAAATTGAACATAATCTTTATAGAACGCTCCAATGTAAGAAGATACATTCCGTTTTTTGACCTGAAAATACTGGTGTTCATAATGGCGGCAACTTTCATTTTTTCGATGTTTAAAATCAATGCCATAATCAGTTTTATTCCAACTGCGATGCTGATATCCGGATTGATCTCGCTTTGGCCTTTTATAATACTTGACGTCATGGGAAGATATAATTCGGGCGGTGTGCGCAGAAAGCTTTCGGAGTTTATTTCCGTTCTGAACAGATGGTGCGCTGTAAAAGAAGACATATTCTACGCATTTGAAAAATCTGTAGAATCGAATATTAAAGAACCTTTGAAGAGTTTTGTATCGGATATGGTCATACAGGTAAAAAGAGGTATCGACAAAGAATACGCGCTTGATTTGCTTCAGATGAAAGTCGGCAATCCTCAATTTGCTGATTTTATTTTCAACATTAAACAGAATCTGAGAAGCAGAGGAAATATAGGCATCCTGCTTTCAAATCTTGAAGAGCAGCATTACAAAATCGAAGAAGAGTATGCGAGACGAAAAATATCGACATTCCATGACAGAATAATAATTTACTTTGTAATGGCTGCTGTATTGGGTATTGGCGGATATCTTGTCAAGGTCAGTCCGGAAGCAAGAGAATTTTATCTCAAAACAGCCGGAGGTAAAAATATGCTTGGACTTTTCACTGTTCTGTATTCTATGGGCGTTTATGTAACATTGACGATAAACAAGTTCAAGTATTAGGAGGGCGAAGTGACCGAGATTTTGTTATTTGCAGGTAAAAATATGGTTTTTGTTTTGCCGATGCTGCTTATCAATATAAAACTTGCCTCTGAAATCAGCAAGATCATCAGCCATACATTCAGGGCGGCTGTTTCGGAAGCTTCCGGAGACAGATGTGCAGATCAAAATAATATGAATGAACGGCATGACAAAAATGCAGGGACCGGTTTTAGCGCCGGGAATGCGCTGCACCACATTCGCGAAAAAATCAAAAAGAATATTGAGAAGTCGGAATACGCAAAAAAATCAGACGCGATAACCTTTTTTGCCTTGAGGTATGTCTTGCCGGTTTTTGTATTTGTGCTGACATGGATGCTGAACTACCCTTCGATTTACCGGGCAATAGCCTCATCGCTGCTGATTTTTGCGGTGACGGAGTATCTCAACCGCAGCAAAAAGAAACGGAGGAAACTGATTTTTCAAAAAAATGCATACAAAATCTATAAATATCTTCACAATCAAATTTCATCCGGGATAAAAGTAACTGAAGCGGTAAAGACGATGTACGCGGTAATAGAAGATAAGGAGCTCAGGGAGCATTTGCTTAGACTTGCCGCAGGTTATGAGCTTACTTTGGATATCGAAACATGCCTCGAGGAGTTCACCGGCAAGTTTGATTCCGATGATGCCTCGGCGCTGTGCTCGGCGATCAAACTTGGCATCGACACCGGCGACAACAGCGAGCTTCTTGCCAGACAAGAAGAGATCATGTTCAGAAAGTACTTTAATTTTATTCAAGCTGAAACCGAAGCATGCAGAGGAAAAAGCGCGGCAGCCGCGGCGCTTTTCGCAGTGATCATAGTGATCATGATCGCCATACCGATGATTAAAAGCGTTACAGAATCCATGAATATAATATTTGTAAATTGAAAAGGAAGGAGGTGA
>JAQVNH010000114.1 GCA_028703215.1 Eubacteriales bacterium | reverse complement strand
ATATGCTCCTTTATTCAGCTTTTCCTGACGCGTTTTTTAGGTCTCGGGAAAATGTTCAGAAACAAGCTTACTTTATAGACTATATTATTGCTGTTGCGCATCCCGTAGGTCTTACCCGCTGCTTTTCCGCCTATCATGAGAGAGGCTGCGAAACTGCTCAGCAGAACTCCGAATAATGCCGTTGCAAAAAAATCATGTAACGTTGCCAGCTTTGCCACGATGAGAGCGCAAGTAGTTCCGGCTATCACTCCGCATATGTCGCCCACGACATCATTGCATAAGCTTGAGACTTTGTTGGCATTTCTGACAAGCTTTATCGCGCGTTTTGATGCGGGATTTTTTCTCGAAGCCATGGCATGGAAAGGAGCTTCATCCGCCGCGGTAACCGCCACTCCGATTATGTCGAAAATAATACCGATAAATATGATTATGAAAAGAACCAGCACAGACAGCATATACGATACGTTTTTCAGGATCTGCTGCGAAACAAAATAAAGCATCGCGGATAAAATAATGGAAAGGATCACGACCTTGAAGACCCAGCCTCCGTTCTGATCCTTTCCTATTGTGGCCTTCTTTTTGAATTTGATTTTTGCGCCATTGTTATCCAAAATATCCGCCTCAAGCTTAATAAACAAAATAATAATATGGTGGCAGCACTCCGGGTAAATTTTGCGGCTTCAGGTCAGGCAGGATTTCCCCTGATTGTACTGCCGTGTCGCCACCGCAGCCGTTTCCGATTAAACAATCCGTCTCTTTGTCAGCCAAAGAGAAGCCTGATCACCACTTAGTCCACACTTCAATCCCCGATGTGCCTCTTAAAGAACAGTCTAGGAGTTTTCCTCAGCAGGAGTTCCCGATTCTAGCCTCTTTTGCAGAATTGGTTTCAATCAGCAATAATATTGCCGCATCGGCCAATGCAACAATATCTGATCCGTTATCCACCAAATCCACTCAAGGCAGGCTACACTGTCCGCAGCAACTTTCGCACCGCATAACAGGTTTAAATCCCTGTCCGTGGTAAAAGCCTGTCCGTAAAGAACATCAATCTTCCACAGATAAGGGTCTCCACGACAGAGGGGTCAACGCCCGCATGCCATTGCAGATCGCCCCTGAGCCTTAACTCCCAGCATCAGCCCACTGCTGGCGCAGCAAGCCCACACAAGGAACTTCATCGATATGCCCTTTAACGGATTTTTAGCCCCGTCTTCAAACCGGTTGTCTCTGACTAGAATACTGCACCACCATATTCTTTTTTTTGGCTTGCAAAATTATTAATAATGCAAACTCAACAATTGATTATACCACAAAACTGGCGCCGTTAACACACTCTTCGCTTGAGAGAGGCATTCTGTACTTATGTGTCATGTCGGCTTTACGGCATCGCGGTCAACAATTTATTTATCTCTGAATTGAATGAAATTGGCAAGATGAATAAGAAATTCGGCTTTCTCTTTGAAATCTGATATTGCGCCGATGGATTCATTTATAACTGACTCGAGCATTTTTTTTGATTCGTCTTTTCCGTACAAAGAGACAAAGGTGGATTTGTTTTGCAGGATGTCATTGCCCGTTGGTTTTCCTAAAATTTCCGCGTTTCCCTCTGCATCAAGTATGTCGTCTTTTATTTGAAAACCGAGGCCTATTCCGGAAGCATATTTTTCAAGTGACGCAATGGTTTGCCCATCGGCTCCGGCTAGTATCGCGGGAACCATGACAGAAGCCCGGATAAGCGCGCCGGTTTTTTTTGAATGCATTTTTTTCAGCAGGTTTTCGGATATTTTGAGATTTCTGTATTTAAGGTCGATTGCCTGTCCGGATATCATTCCATGCAATCCCGAAGCATTAGCGATAAAACCTGCCGCATCTATCTTCCTGCGAAGCAGACCTGAGTCGGAAGAAGCTCTTGCGTCCTCATTCATAATTTCAAATGAAAGATTGAGCAGCGCGTCTCCTGCGAGTATCGCCATCCCTTCTCCGAATACGATGTGATTTGAGGGTTTTCCCCTCCGCATATCGTCATCATCCATCGCAGGCAGGTCATCATGTATCAGCGAATATGTATGTATCATCTCAATAGCGCAGGCGTAGGGTTTCGAGCAGATATCCTCAAGTCCCAGGATTTCAGCAACGGAAAGAAACAAAAGCGGCCTAAGCCTTTTTCCGCCCGCCGTCAAGCTGTAGATTACAGCTTCTGACAATGCGCCTTCGGCATCATCGATGCCATCAAGGTATTCCCGCAGCCACAGTTCGACCTTTTTTAAATATTTATTCGACTTCGAATCGAAATCCATTCTAATCCTCCGAAGACCCCTGAGAAACGCCCGGTTCATTGAAATCCGATTCTCTGATATTGCCGTTGTCATCCTTGATAAGAATCGTGATCCGCTTTTCGACCTCGTCGAGTCTCCTGCTGCAATAATTAGAAAGCTCGATGCCCTTCTGGAACATTTCTATCGACTGGTCAAGAGTCATATCGCCTTTTTCCATTTTTTCCACAATTCCCTCCAGCTCAGAAAGGGCTTGCTCAAATGTTTGCTTGGCTTTTTCAAACGCCGGTTTCGCTTTTTCCATTTTGCTCATCCTCCGTTACTTCATTGACAGTACATCCCGCTTTACCGTCCTTCATCGTTATCCTTATAATATCTCCCGGTGTCAGGCTTTTGACAGAGCTCAGCAGTCTGCCGTCCTTTTCGGAATTTATTACCGAATAGCCTCTCGAAAGCACCCTCAGCGGATTAACAAGCTGAAGCTTGTTGAGGGCAGAATTGAATCTGTCAATATTTTTGACCCTGATCACCTGTATTTCTCGAAGAAGCCTGTTTGTGACATTGTCAAGCTTCAGCCTCTCTTCATCGACTCTGCCGAAAGGCTTTTTGAAGACCATGCTTGCGGCTGCCGTTTTCAATTCCTGTTTTCGTTTGTCAAGATTCAGCCGCAAAGCTCTTTTCATTCTTGTCCTATGCGACCGGATATCGTCAGATAGCTTGTATCTTTCAGGAACGGCAAGCTCAGCTGCGGCAGATGGCGTTGGAGCTCTTTTGTCAGCTGCAAAATCCGCGATCGTAAAATCGGTCTCATGACCGATCGCCGAAATCACAGGTATCTCCGAGGCATATATGGCCCGTGCAACTGTTTCCTCGTTAAAAGGCCAGAGATCCTCAAGGGATCCTCCTCCTCTTGCCAGTATTATTACATCTCCAAGCTTCAAACGGTTTATGGTCATTAAGGCTTCCGCTATCTGCGAAGCCGCAGACTCGCCCTGTACCGCGACAGGATACACTCTTAAATGTAAATTCGGGAAACGCCTTGTCAGAACATTTACTATATCGCGTATTACTGAGCCGGTTGCTGAGGTAACAGCACAGATAGTATCAGGCAGGTAGGGTATTTCTTTCTTTTTTGAGATATCAAAAAGACCCTCTTTTTCAAGCTTCTCCTTCATTTGCTGAAATGCCAGGTGCAGGCTTCCCATGCCTTCCGGCTGCATGTCCGTGGCATAAAGCTGATATTCGCCGTTTTTTTCAAAAACCGATATATTTCCTCGAGTCAGAACGCTAAGTCCGTCTTTCGGTTCAAACTTGAGACGGCTGTTGTGGCCTTTGAACATTACGCACTTAAGAAGCGCTCTGTCGTCCTTGAGTGTGAAATACATATGCCCTGTATAGTGGAGCTTGAAATTGGATATTTCTCCTTTTACCCAAACGTCGCCCAGCAGCAAGTCATTGGTCAAAACTCCTTTTATATAATTTGTGATCTCGCTGACACTCAGAACCTTCGCCATGTTGTTTTCCCGCTCTATGATTTGTCCTTGACTATACTGCTCAGAAGTCCGTTTATAAATGACGCCGACTCGGCCGTGCTGAATTTTTTGGCAAGCTCGATGGCCTCATTTATCGATACGCTGATCGGAATTTCATCTATAAATTTGATCTCGTAAACTGCCGTCCTGAGGATCGACAGGTCGACCTTAGATATCCTGTTTATTTTCCATCCTTTGAGATGAGATTCTATGACGGCATCAAGCTCAGCCTTCTTTTCGAACACCCCTGAAAAGACCTGCCCGATATATGCCTTTTCCGATTCCGAACTTGCGCTTTCTTCAAATATTTCATTTTTTACTTTTGATATTCCCTCATTATGAAATTCAGACTGGTAAAGCAACTTCATAACAGTTTCTCTGGAAGCCCTGCGGCTCATGCGATTTTCCTCCGGACCTTTTCTCCGACAGCGGTGCTATGCCTATCTCAGCTTTTTTCGGTTTTTACCTTTCCTATTTCGCTTTCGGTTATGCTTTCAACAAATACTCTGACCGAATTTACCGTTATGCCGGAAATATCTTCCACCGCGGTTTTGACAATGGATTGTATCT
>JAQVNH010000113.1 GCA_028703215.1 Eubacteriales bacterium | reverse complement strand
TTTTAGCTGTCATATTAGCTATAGTTGCCATTATGGCTTTCCCAAGATTCAAGGAAATGCTGAAAAGAAAAGATAAAATGAATTCGGTCTTCCAGGAAAATCTTATCGGCATCCGTGTCGTCAAGTCATTTGTCCGCGAGGATCATGAAAATGAAAAATTCCAAAATATAGCTTATAAGCTTTTCGAATCTCAGCTGAAGGCCGAACGGCTCTTCATCGTAATCATGCCCTCCATGCAGTTTGTTATGTATGCGTGTATGATAGCCATTTCATGGTTTGGCGGCAATAAAATCATTACCGGGACAATGAAAACCGGCGAGTTCATGAGTTTTATATCTTATGTCGTGCAGATCCTGATGTCGCTGATGATGCTGTCGATGGTTTTTGTTATGCTTGTGACCTCCAGAGCGTCAATATCGCGAATTACGGAACTGCTTGACGAACAGCCCGATATAAACGACAAAGGCGATTCATCGATCAAGAATGTGCCCGACGGATCGTTCTCATATGACAATGTTTCGTTCAGATACGGCGGGGACAAGGGCAACCTGGTTCTTGAGAACATCAACCTTTCCGTAAGATCCGGTGAAACAGTCGGCATAATCGGCGGAACAGGATCCGCTAAATCCACTCTCGTGCAGATATTGCCCCGTTTGTATGATGTATCCTCCGGCTCTGTAAGTGTCGGAGGACATGATGTTCGCGACTATGACCTCACTGTGCTGAGAGATTCCGTGGCAATGGTCCTCCAAAAGAATGTGCTTTTTTCCGGAACCATAAAGGAAAATCTCAGATGGGGCGGCCCAAGCGCGACCGACGAAGAACTTATCGAAGCATGCAAAGCCGCGCAGGCACACGATTTCATCTCCGCCTTCCCCGAAGGTTACGACTATTATGTGGAACAAGGAGGCGTAAACCTTTCGGGCGGTCAGAAACAAAGGCTTTGCATTGCGCGAGCCCTGCTCAAAAAGCCAAAAATCATCATTATGGATGACAGCACCAGCGCTGTAGACACAGCTACAGACAGCAAGCTGAGAGCCGGTGTCAGGAAATACCTGCAAAATACCACGACCGTCATTATTGCTCAAAGGATAGCTTCAGTTATTGATGCCGATAAAATAATCGTAATGGATGACGGAAAAGTAAACGCTGTCGGCACACCCGATGAACTGCGCCGCACAAACCAGATATACCGCGAAGTTTACGAATCGCAGCAGAAGGGGGTGGCAGAAAATGGCAGGTCCTAAAAACATGGGAATGTACGGCAGGAAAGATATGAAAGAAAAACTCAAACCGAAAAAACCTTTACAGACCTTTAAAAGAGTATTCGAATACCTGGGCCGCTACAAGCTTCAGCTGGTAGTCGTATTATTCTTTGTTGTAGTAAGCACCGGCGCCAATATTGCGGGAACATATTTTCTGAAGCCTCTTATAAACAACCATATAGTGCCTTTCATCGGACACAAGGATCCCGACCTTTCCAAATTTATCTCCATGCTGGTCCTGATGGCTTCTATATACCTTCTGGGAGTTGTTTCCACATATATTTTCCACAGGATGATGCTGAAGATCTCAACAGGGACATTATTAAAAATCCGCACAGATCTGTTTAAGCATATCCAGTCGCTTCCGATCAAATATTTTGATACAAACTCCCACGGCGATATCATGAGCCGTTTTACAAACGATATCGACGCAGTAAGGGAAATGCTCGGCGAGGTTCTTGTTCAGCTGCTTTCCTCACTTATAAATATTGTAGGCGTCTTCACCGTAATGATAATCCTCAGTCCCGTGCTCACATTGCTTGTTGTCGGAATGCTCGCGGTGATGATTTTCACAGTAAAGAAACTCGGTGCAAAAAGCAGCTCCTATTTCATGAAACAGCAGCGCTCTATAGGCATTGTCAACGGGTATATAGAAGAAATGACCGAAGGACAGAAAGTAGTCAAGGTATTCAATCACGAGAACAAGGTGAAGGGAAAATTCAACGAGCTTGTTGAAGATCTCTATAAAGCGGCGAAAGGAGCAAACACATTCGCCAGCATGCTAAGGCCTATAATGTTCAATCTTTCATATGTCCTGTATTCACTTACTGCGATGGCAGGAGCGACATTAATAGTAAGCGGCGGCATGGATATAGGAACGCTTGCATCTTTCCTGCAATACACAAGGAACTTTTCAAATCCGATAACAGCGCTGTCCCAAATGTTCAACGCAGTCCTGTACGCGCTTGCGGGAGCCGAGAGAATATTTGATGCGCTTGATGAAAAACCGGAAGTGGATGACGGATATGTCACCCTCGTGCACGCTCTGGTAGATAAAGACGGAACCGTAACCGAATCAGCGGAACGTACAGGCATATGGGCATGGAAACATCCTCACAAGGACGGCAAACTAACATACACGATATTGAAGGGAGATATCACATTTTCCAACGTCGTGTTTGGTTACGATGAAAATGTTTCTGTTCTGAAAAGCATCAACCTTTACGCAAAGCCCGGACAGAAAATTGCTTTTGTAGGTTCCACCGGCGCAGGAAAAACAACAGTCACAAATCTCATCAACCGCTTCTATGATATTCCGGACGGGAAAATCAGATATGACGGCATCAATATAAATAAAATCAGCAAGAAGGATCTCCGCAGATCTCTTGCAATGGTTTTGCAGGATACTCACCTGTTTTCGGGAACGGTTATGGAAAACATACGCTACGGAAAACTAGACGCCACGGATGAAGAAGTTATCTCTGCGGCAAAGCTCGCCAACGCAGATTCATTCATCAGACATCTTCCTCAGGGCTATGATACGGAGCTGACTGCAGACGGAGCAAACTTGAGCCAGGGGCAAAGACAGCTTTTGTCTATCGCGCGCGCGGCTGTTGCCGATCCTCCCGTTTTGATATTAGACGAAGCCACAAGCTCGATAGACACCAGGACCGAATCCCTCATCGAAAAGGGAATGGACAGGCTCATGGAGGGTCGCACGGTATTTGTAATAGCCCACCGTCTTTCAACAGTAAGAAACTCTGACGCCATACTCGTGCTTGAGCAAGGAGAGATAATCGAGCGCGGTGACCATGATGAGCTTCTTGCCTTGCGCGGGAGATATTTTCAACTGTATACGGGAATGTTCGAACTAGCATGATTTACGGAGGGAAACATGAAACACAAAGATGTCAGAGGCAAGAAAATAAATGATATGCAAAATCGGTTTTACACTTTTGTAATGCCTAAAAGATCCAGCGCGAACTGCTGGACTCAGCTTTCTGTTAATGCCGAAAATATGCTGAGGTTCATAAAAGACAAAAAGGAGAATGGTGAAAATTATACGGTGTTTCAAACTGTCGTCGCCGCTTTGATTCGGACAGGCTCTCAATTTCCGCAGCTTAACAGATATATCTTTGCTCACAGGCTGCATGCCCGCAATGATTTTACGATATCGTTTGCGGTGAGTCTCGGAAAAGAAGTGGCGCTCAGAAAAGTCCGTTTCACGCCTGACATGACCATTTCCCAGATCCATGAAATAATCGAGAATAATGTCGCAAGCGCGAGAGAAAACCCTCACGACAGCCTGGACAAGTCCATGGATTTTATGATGAAGCTTCCGAATTTTCTGGCCTCCTTTATTTTTAAATTGTACCCCAAACTCGTAAACATGGGTATTTTCCCGAAAAAATTTGCCGACGAGGATCCTCTGTACGCCTCCGCAATGGTTTCCAATCTCGGGACCTTCGGTCTGAATGCTCCATACCATCACCTTTATGACTGGGGCAATATTTCGGTTTTCATTACCATCGGCATAATCGAAAAGGTGCCGTCGGTCATGCCCGATGATTCAATAAAAGCTGTTTCTGCAATCAGTATAGGTTTCAACGTCGATGAAAGGATAACCGGCGGCAAAGTTATTTCGGATGCGCTGACATATTTCAAAAATGTGATTGAAAACCCGGAAATATTGGAATCACCTCCCGATAAGGTGATAATCGAATGAACTCAGCGCCTTCTTCCGACAAAACTCTATTTGAAATTTTCAAGGATATCGCTCTGAAATATCCCGATAGGATAGCTCTCGATTTCATGGGCAGCGGGATGACATATAAAAAAATCCTTCACAAAATAGTCCGGACTGCGACTGCATTTCACAGTCATGGCATCCGAGAGGGAGATTGCGTAGCCATCTGCGCGCCTAATTGTCCGCAGGCGATCGTTTCGATATACGCGCTCAGCAGCATCGGGGCCTGCGCTGTAATGACGAATCCGCTATCTCCTCCCAATCAGCTGGTGGCTCAGCTTCGCGAAACCGGCTGCAAAGCGGTCATCATTCTTGATTTGATTCTGCCTAAAATCCGAAAATACTTTATTAAAAAACGCAAGGATGGAAGCGCCAATGTTTTGTTGGATAATTTAAAAACCGTATTGCATTTCAACCTGCCTGAAGAAATGCCG
>JAQVNH010000112.1 GCA_028703215.1 Eubacteriales bacterium | reverse complement strand
GGTTTTCGAAGAAGATGTGCCGCAATAACCGAAAAAAACCAATCACGCCTCTCGCCGCCTGATATGAAATCAAAATTTTCTGATCCGATATATTCCTTCGCAAAAGAGATCATACGATCAATTACAGCCTTATAAATCGTGTCGTTTTTATAATTTTCGATTTCATTTTCAAGTACTTTCCCGGTGCACGACAAAGGCTCATTCTTAGCCCCCTCAATAAGAGCAAGCATTTTCCCTGCTTTCTCCTCACCGCCGTACAAGTAATGTGTATTGACGTAATAGGGACCGATAGTTCCTGACGTGTACCAAAATGGCTTATCCGGCTCGGCGACCTTTATCGCATCGGTTTCAAATATCCAATTTACAAGATCTTTGTTTAAATCACACATAGATGTTCTCCCCTTATCTGCTGTTCTCCTCAAGTTCTTTCCTGTGTTTTTGAAACCAGCTCTGCTTAACTATTGTTCCAAGCTCGTCTCCAAGATGCGACGCGTCGCTTTGCAATATAAACCTGTACTTTTCGCCGTCAAATTCTATGATACTGAAGGAAGTGTTCTCATCCCATGGCACATTGCATATTCCGGAAAGCGGTATTCCGTTGAAGTAACATATGAGAGTTCTTATAGCGGTTCCGTGTGTTACTATGCATATGCTTTTTCCGCTGTTCGAATCCCTTATGTTCTCAATTTCTTCCACCAGCCTGTTTTGAAATTCCTCGACAGATTCTCCGTTTGGCATTGTCAAAAGGTCCGGCCGCTTTTCCCATTTTTCGTATTCTTCCGGCCAGTATGTTTTCAAATCGGCAAAATACTGATTTTCCCAATCTCCGCCGTTCAGCTCTTTTAATTTATCCGTTTTATGTATCGTCAAATTCCTGCTTTGCGCTATATAGCCGGCAGTTTGAAGTGTTCTGCTCAGGCTGCTTGAATAAATCACATCAATTTTTTCATATGTGAGTCTCTCGGCAAGTTTTTTAGCCTGAAGATGACCCTTCGGAGTAAGACCCGAATCTGTCCAACCGTGATATTTCCTCTTAAAATTGCCTTCCGCTTCAGCGTGCCTTACTAAAATCAATCTGGTTATCATATTCAAATGCCCCAATCTTCTCAAACTGCTTTCTTCCTCAATTCATTGTTTTACGGTTCAATTCATCACAAGTTTTCCTGTTATTTCCTTAACGGATTTTATGCCTTTGTCCGACAAATATCGTTCTATACCCATTATAATGTCATAACATAATGTCGGATTTACAATATTGGCAGTGCCTGCCATGACTGCCGATGCTCCCGCGAGTATAAATTCTATTGCGTCATCGCCGCTCATTATGCCACCCATGCCGATTACAGGAATTTTGACGCAGGACGCTGTCTGATGAACCATTCTTAATGCTATAGGTTTGACAGCTGGTCCCGAAAGTCCGCCATAATTTGCATTCAAAACGGGTCTTTCGGTATGGATATCTATTGACATGCCTAAAATAGTATTTATGAGGGATATTGCATCTGCTCCGGCCCTTTCGGCAGCCATGGCGTTTTTAGCGATATCTGCCGTATTAGGCGTCAGTTTGACAATCAGAGGTTTTCCGCATACTTCCCTGACTCTTGAAGTGATTTCGTAAACGCCTTCCGGAGTGCTTCCAAACACAGTGCCCTCCTTAACATTAGGACACGAAATATTCAGTTCTATTGCTTCCACAGATGTGGCAGACAGTTTTTTTGAGATCCCGCAATAATCCGATATCGAATTTCCGGCTATATTGGCAATAATGACGGTATTATATTTTTTGACATTGATCAACTCGTTTTTCAGGAAATACTCGATTCCCGGATTCTGCAGTCCGACACTGTTAAGGATGCCGCTCGGAGTTTCCGCTATTCTCGGCGGTTTATTCCCCTCCCTGGGTTCCAGAGTAAGCGCTTTAAGCGCTATCCCTCCAAGCAGGCCGGGGTCTATAAACTTTGAGAACTCCCTCCCGAAGCCAAATGTGCCGGACGCAGCTATGACAGGATTTTTGAATTTCAATCCCATTATTTCGATATTCAAATCAGGTTTTATTCTTTTCTTAACTGTTTCCATTTGATACCGCCATATAGTATTTATTCCCAGATAACTTCAGAGCTGTAGAACACCGGTCCGTCTTTACAAACATGCTTGTATGTCCAGCCTTTGCTTCCCCGGCATTTTATCTTGCATGCGCAGGCGAGACATGCCCCTATTCCGCACCCCATCCGCTGTTCAAGAGATACCTGGCATTTGATGCCATGTTCGGCTGAAAGCATGTGGACTTTTTTCATCATTTCATAAGGTCCGCACGCGTATATTATATCCCATTTGATTTTTCCGTTCAGCTCTTTTTCCAAAAGCTCTGTCACAAATGCCTTTTCTCCGGCCGAACCGTCATCCGTGCACACTCCTACTTTATTGCTGCAGGTTTTAAATCTATCCAGCATGACTATCTCGCTGCTGCTTTTGAAACCAATCAAACTGCATTTATTCGAATGCCTTATCATGTCAGCCAGATACAATAACGGAAATATTCCGATCCCGCCTCCCGCAACAAGAACGTTTTTATAATTTTCTGACAACTCAAAAGCATTTCCGCACGGACCTATTATATCAAGTGTTTCTCCGGGTTTTCTCTGCGAAAGATATTGTGTTCCCTTGCCTTTCACCATAAAAGTTATATCAAAAGTCCCTTTTTGAATATCAGTTCCGCATATGCTTATCGGTCTGCGAAGAAGCAGTTCATTGCCTTCGCAACATCTTATATTGACAAATTGCCCGGGTTTTGAGCTTTTGGAAATATGCTCCGATTTTATTCTCATCATATATATTCTTTCGGACAGACGTTCTATAGAAGAAATTTCTTCATAAAGCAGTTTTGCGGTCAATTTGATCTTTCCTTTCCAATGCGCCGTTAATGTCGTTTCTCATCCTTATAGCCTCGGTTCTTGCGGCTTCTGCGAAACCCGATTCCCCGTAAAGGGATTTGTGCCTTTCTTGTTTGTATGCATATATTATACTTCTCGAAGCATTTACAATCGCACCGAGCCCGTCATTATTGAAGCAATTGACAGCTCCTTCGGCATCTCCGCCCTGAGCTCCGTATCCGGGGACAAGGATATATGCATTTTTCATGATTTTTCTGAGGATTTTAGCCTGTTCAGGATAGGTTGCTCCCACAACTGCTCCGACACTGCTGTATCCGTTAACACCTAGCATATCTTTTCCCCACTCCGAAACCTTTTCTGCTACGATCTCAAAAATCCTTCTTCCATCCTTTGTCTCTAAATCCTGTATCTCTCCTGAAGATTTGTTTGAAGTTTTCACAAGAACAAATATTCCCTTCCGGTGAGCGGCGCAATTTTCTGAAAAAGGCAGGATCCCATCGTATCCGAGATAAGGGTTTATCGTCAGCGCATCGCAGCTGAATCCCCAGCTTATCTCGCCGTCTATCGAGGTTTCTCCGAGATAAGCATCGGAATAGGCTTTTGCAGTGGTTCCTATATCATTTCTTTTTCCGTCGCAGATGACAAGTAAATTCCTGCTTTTGGCATAATCTATTGTTTTGACCAGACATTTTATTCCCTCTTGGCCAAAAGCTTCATAAAAAGCCATTTGCGGCTTTACAGCCGGGACCAGATCATATATCGCGTCGATTATCATTTTGTTGAACTCAAAAACAGCGTATGCAGCTCCGACAGTTGTTTTTCCGTGTTCCTTGAAGTATTTCGTTTTTATTTGCTCCGGAATCATGTCTATTCTGGGATCGAGTCCCACGACGGAGGGATTGTTTTTTTGCCGGATACTTTCGATAAGCTTGTCAATAAAGCTTTTTTCGCTCATAATGATTCTCCGTCCTTAATAATGAATTTTCCGTTTACCGCCACATGGCATATTTTACCGAATACCTTGAATCCGTTGAAAGGCGAGTTATGAGATTTAGATCTGAACTTTGAAATATCGATCTCATATTCGCTTTCAGTATCTATTACGGTGATATCCGCAGGTTTGCCGACTTCGATCGTACCCCTTCCCAGACCGAGTATTTGAGATGGTTTCAATGTCATTTTATTCACCAGGTCAGGTAAACTTAAGTGTCCGGGTTTGACAAGATAGGTGTATGCAAGGGGAAATGCCGTTTCGAATCCGACCATTCCGTTCGCGGCGGAATTAAACTCGACGTTTTTTTCGTCCGGATGATGCGGCGCATGGTCAGTGACTATTATATCGATAGTGCCATCCCTGAGACCCTCTATAATACTTTCCACATCCCTTTTTGTCCTGAGCGGCGGATTGACTTTGGCGTCGGTATTGTAACCTCGGCACATTTCATCCGTCAAGGTAAAATAGTGCGGACATGTCTCGGCAGTCACACTGACGTTTTTTTTCTTTGCTTCCCTGATCATGTCTACCGATACGGAAGTGCTGACATGCGCAATATGCACCGGAACATTTGTA
>JAQVNH010000111.1 GCA_028703215.1 Eubacteriales bacterium | reverse complement strand
ATCATAAACGGACTACAAAACTGGATAAAAACATTGACAAATCTTACTAGCTGGTTTATAACTTTAAGGGTTGGGTAGATAGAGAGCAGGAATTTATTTTATAGGAGGAATAGCTGTGTACCCCGAAACATCTCTGATAAATATCGAAGGAATGTCTTGCAGCCACTGTGTACGAAGCATAGAGGAAGCCGTCGGAAATTTAAATGGAGTAGAAAAAGCCATTGTCTCTCTGGAGGAAAAGAAACTGTCCGTGGAATACGACAGCGACAAAGTATCGCTGGAAACGATAAAAAATATTATAAAAGATCAGGGCTACCAGGTCAGATAAGCCCGGATGAGTCAGCAGAGCATCTATTGACATTAAGGAAATACATATTTAAAATGTAATTGATATTGAGAATACCTCTCGTCCCTGTATAGTAAATATAAGGAAACGCGAGGTATTTTAACATATGCGGAACGGAGGAACGCTTGTGCTTACTCAAGCACCAAAGGGAACAAGGGACATATTGCCTCAGGAAGTATATAAGTGGCAGCATGTTGAAAATATCATCAAGGAAATATGCGGGAATTTCGGGTATTCGGAAATAAGAATCCCGGTATTTGAGCATACCGAGCTGTTTCAAAGGGGAGTCGGAGATACAACGGATATCGTTCAGAAGGAAATGTACACCTTTGATGACAAAGGCGGGAGAAGTATAACTCTCAGACCTGAAGGCACTGCCGGCGTTGTCAGGAGTTATATACAAAACGGCATGGCTTCTTTGCCCCAGCCGGTCAAGCTCTTCTATAATATAACAGCTTACAGGTATGAGAATGTGCAGAAGGGAAGATATCGCGAGTTCAATCAATTCGGAGCGGAGGCTTTCGGTGCCGAAGGACCGTCTATAGATGTTGAGATAATCAGTATTGCGGATTTGTTGTTCAAAAAACTCGGCATAAGCAATATCAGGCTTAACATCAACAGCATCGGATGTCCGGTATGCCGGGAAAAATACGGCATTGTTTTAAAAGAATATTTAGAGCAGAAAAAAGAGCAGCTATGCAGTGACTGCCGTGTCAGGCTTGAAAGGAATCCTTTAAGGGTGCTTGACTGCAAGGTCAAAGAATGCAATTTGGCAACGGAAGGCGCCCCCTCAATGCTTGATAACCTGTGTGAGGAATGCGGCGATCATTTTGAGGGTTTGAAAGGAATGCTTGAAAAGGTCGGGATCGATTATGCAGTAGACAGCAGGATCGTTCGCGGACTTGATTATTATACAAAAACAGTATTTGAATTTGTTTCCGAAAATGTCGGAACGCAGGGCACTATCTGCGGAGGAGGCAGATACGACGGTCTTGTGGAAGCTTGCGGCGGCAGCGTTACGCCTGCGGTAGGTTTTGCGCTTGGCATGGAGCGGCTTATCATGGAAATGGATAATCAAAATGCCAGCTTTCCATTGCCGAAAGGACCGGAGCTATTCGTGGCTTCAATTGGAAGCGATGCTGATTTATTTGCGCAGGAATTGGTTTATCAGCTTCGGGAAAACGGTATCAGCGCGGAAAAGAATCATATGGGAAGAAGTTTGAAGGCTCAGATGAAATACGCTGACAAATGCGACGCGGCTTTTACTGTGGTCATAGGGGAGAATGAGATCCTGAGCAATAAAGCAGTTCTCAAAAATATGGAAACAGGCGAAGAAAAGGATGTCAGTCTTGATTCGATTCTTGAAAGATTCAAAAGGGCGAAAAGCGCTTGCAAGGAGGGGACGGCATAATGGGGGAATCAATAATCGGATTAAAGAGGACACACAGATGTTGTGAGATAAGCCTTGATGAACTTGGGCAAGAAGTGATCGTAATGGGATGGATCCAGAAAACCAGGAACCTTGGAGGACTTATATTTGTTGATTTGCGTGACATTACCGGAATTTTGCAGATCGTTTTCAGAACAGAAAATGAAAACGGGCTCTTTCATAAAGCGGCAGAGCTGCGCAACGAATTTGTGATAGCAGTAAAGGGAGTCGTGGAAAAAAGGTCTCCGGAGGCTATAAACTCTAGGATGATCACAGGAAGTGTCGAAATTATCGCATCCGAACTGCGCATTCTCAGCAGTGCCGAGACACCTCCCATATATATCGAAGAAAACAGCGATGTAAACGAGGCGGTGAGATTAAAATACCGCTATTTGGATTTGAGAAGACCCGACATGCAGAAGAACCTGATCCTAAGGCATAAAACCGCTCAGGTCGTGCGCAAGTATCTTGACGAAAATAAATTTCTGGAGATAGAAACTCCAATGCTCACTAAAAGCACGCCTGAGGGAGCCAGGGATTATCTTGTCCCGAGCAGGGTGCATCCGGGAAAGTATTTTGCCCTGCCTCAATCGCCGCAGCTGTTTAAGCAGCTGCTAATGGTTTCGGGCTTCGACAGATATTTTCAGATAGTAAGATGCTTCCGGGATGAGGACCTGAGAGCTGATCGTCAGCCCGAATTTACCCAGATCGACATTGAGATGTCGTTTGTGAATGTCGAGGATGTCATTGAAATCAATGAGGGGCTTTTAAAGAGAGTATTCAAAGAAGTTCTGAATATAGAAATAAATACGCCGCTGCCAAGGATGACATATAAAGAGGCTATGGAAAAATACGGAGTGGATAAGCCGGATATAAGGTTCGGCCTCGAACTCAAGGACATCTCTGATATCGTTGCCGATTGCGATTTCAAAGTTTTCTCCGAACCTGTAAGGAACGGAGGAAGCGTCAGAGCGATAAATGCGACCGGATGCGGAGAAAAATTCGGACGACGTGAAATCGATGGATTGGTTGAATATGTAAAGACCTACGGCGCGAAGGGAATGGCGTGGGGCACAGTGTCGGAGCAAAACGAATTTAAATCATCCGTCGCTAAATTCATGACACAGGAGCAAACAGAGAAGATCCTGAACACAATGGGTGCCAAGGCCGGTGACCTGATCTGTATGATCGCCGATAAAAACGAGGTTGTTTTTGACGCGCTCGGACATCTGCGCATTGAAATCGCCAAAAAAATGGATCTGGTCGAAAAAGGCTCTTTCAGCCCGCTCTGGGTTACAGAATTTCCTTTGCTGGAATACAGCGAGGAAGAAGGCAGATGGGTGGCAAAGCACCATCCCTTTACTTCTCCGATGGACGAGGATCTGGAAATGCTTGAAACCGATCCGGGAAGCGTTCGCGCGAAGGCGTATGACATTATTTTGAATGGGACGGAGCTTGGAGGAGGCAGTATCAGGATACATGACCAGGAACTGCAGTCCAAAATGTTCAAACTTCTCGGATTTACCAAGGAACAGGCTTGGAGAAGGTTTGGATTCCTTCTGGAAGCGTTCAGGTACGGAACTCCGCCGCACGGCGGTATTGCATACGGATTTGACAGGATGATAATGCTGATGGCAGGTAAAGACAGCATCCGCGACTTTATCGCATTTCCGAAAGTTCAAAATTCATCCGATCTTATGTCAGGCGCTCCGGATGAGGTTGACGAAGGGCAATTAGAAGAGCTTCATATAAAAAATATTTAGAAGTTTATGACAGGGTGATATATACGAAAGACAATAAGATCATAAAAGAAATTTTGGACTGGGTATTACATATTTCAATCGCATTTGCAATAGGGTTGCTCATTGTGACGTTTGTAGCACAAAGGACGGTTGTTTACAACTATTCGATGGAACCCACTCTCTATGAGGGCGACAATCTGATCACCGAAAAGATAACTCCGATGCTTGGAATATTCAAACGCGGGGATATCGTCACAATCAAAGATGCATCCTTTTCGCTGTCGGAGTCCGGAAAGACGATAATCAAAAGAATAGTTGCGCTTGAAAACGACGTCGTTAACATAACAAACGGCAAGGTGTACATAAACGGAGAGCTTATCAATGAGGGTTACATCAAGGGAGATTTCACGATGCAGGTAGACCCGCAGTATTCCAAGGACTTTGTTGTGCCGGAAGGATGCGTTTACGTGCTGGGAGACAATAGGGGAGCTGCCATTATCGACAGCCGCTCGATAGGACCGATAAGCACCGAAAAAATAAATTCCAAAGCAATAATGATAATATATCCCTTTAGCAGGTTTGGAATACTGGGTCGTTGAAGACCGGCGCATCCGAACGAAGCGCGGGAATGTTTTAATTGGGCGGGCATCAGGTAAAATCAGCGGGAGGAACAATGGAAACTGCAAGGCAGAAAAAAATAAGAAACTTTTGTATAATAGCCCACATCGACCACGGGAAGTCAACGCTTGCAGACAGGCTTCTTGAGATGACGGGCGTCCTTACCTCGCGCGATAAAGCCGAACAAATACTTGACAATATGGATATCGAAAAGGAACGCGGGATCACAATAAAAGCCCAGTCTGTAAGGATGCATTATAAGCGCGATGACGGCGAATATATTTTAAATCTGATAGACACTCCGGGACATGTTGACTTCAACTACGAAGTATCAAGAAGCCTTGCGGCATGCGAGG
>JAQVNH010000110.1 GCA_028703215.1 Eubacteriales bacterium | reverse complement strand
TGTATATTTGGGAGTGTTTGACAACGGAAGAATCCATGTCGGCATATATATCAATGAAGTCCATGTCGGAGGCCTGACAGAGGAGAAAGCTTCCGATGTTCTGCGCGGAGAGTTTGTAAGCAACGTTTCCGGTCAAACCATTACATTAAGCAGCGATCTTGGCAGCAAATCTTTTACTTTGGCAGATATAGGCTTCGATTATGATTTTGAAAGGGCAATTGCAGAAGCTTTAAAAATTGGCCGGACGGGCAATATTTTCGGCAGGGCTAAAGCAATAATGAATGCCAAGAAGGACTTTGTCAAAATAGACCTTAAAATGTCCTATGATTCCGACAAGCTAAAGGAAATCGTTGACGGATATTGCGATACATATAAAACCGATTTGGTTCAGCCGTCGTATGCGGTTGAAGGCGACAAACTTACAATAAACTCAGGCCACCCGGGCGAAAGCATCGATTCCCAGCTCGCTTTCTCAATGGTATCCTCGGCACTGAAAGCAGGTTATTACGGCAAAGTAGAGCTTGATACAAAAATCGAGAGAACAGACCTGCTCGATGCTTATGAAGTTTACGAAGCGGCTGCCAAGGAACCGTCCAATGCATCTTTTAGCGTTTCATACAAACAAGTTGATATAGTTACCGAAAAAGACGGGCTCGACATCGAAATGAGCGAGCTTGTCAGGTTTATAACAAATAACCAGAAAATACCTGATTCTTCAAACACACTCGAACTTGATCATATCGCTCCGGACATAACCGCCGCACAGTTAAGAAAAAAACTATTCAGAGATACCCTTTCGTCATATTCCGCAAAGTCTTCCCCCGAAGAGGCTGCGGAGGCTAACCGCTCGACAAATGTACGTCTCGCAACTGCCGCCGTCAACGGAACCGTCGTTGCTCCGGGCAGCACATTCTCTTTTAATCAGACCGTCGGAGACAGGACAGCTGCAAAGGGCTACAAACCTGCCAGGGTTTATATAGCTTATTCGGGAACGGTTTCAGAAGCGCTTGGCGGCGGCATATGCCAGGTTTCTACTGCAATATACAACGCTGTTTTGTATGCGGACCTCAGCGTGGTTGAACGCAACAGCCATGTGTTTACCGTCGATTATGCGCCGCTGGGTTTTGACGCGGCAGTCTCTTATGGCGTTGAAGATCTAAAATTCAAGAATACGACTGACTGGCCGATACGCATCGATGCCTCCTACACTTCAGACGGTATAGTAAAGGTCACTCTTGTCGGCTTTGATTCCAATCCCTACAAATCTATAGAGTTAACTTCAAAAATCGTCGAGACGATAGAATTTGACGAAATAGTCTCTCGGGATCCCTCTATGCAGCCCGGAGAAAGCATTATTACGCAAAAAGGTCAAAACGGTTATGTCGTCGACGCATATGTTATATCAAAATATGAAGGCGCGGAGATAGGCAGAAAAGTTCTTCACAGGACTTCCTATATATCTCTTGCGCAGATCGAACGAAAGGGACCCGATATTGAAGAAACACTGCCTGACGGCGCAGAGCCCGCGGATCCCACCGATCCTGAATCGACTCAGCCTAACGCCGAACCCGGCATGCCATCCGGGACGACGGAACCCGGTGCGGCAGTCACGCCTCCAGAGACGACGGCTCCTTCTCAAACCACAACACCCGCAGGAACGGCAGAACCTTAGAAACATTGCGCCTGTAAATAATTGTTTTATTAAATTTCAGGAGATTTTCAATGAAGAAAACATCAATAATATATATTATCTGCTTAGTCTCGTTTTTTACTGCTTTTATGCCTTTAGCGCAAAAAGCTGCCGCTGAAGTCGACTTCTCAGTACAGCAGGAGTGCGCTCAAACATTAAACAACCTTGGGATAATGCTTGGCGATAATTCCGGAAATCTCCTTCTTGAAAACAAAATAACCCGCACTGAATTTGTGACTCTTGTTATCAGGATAATGGGATATGACAGGGACACTGACATTTCAGGCATTGATATTTCCTTCAGAGATACGGACCAAATCAAGGCCTGGGCTGTCGATTATATTAAAATTGCAGTCAAATATAATCTGCTCAAAGGTTACACCGATTCAACAATAAGACCGAATAATACCGTCACAAACGCCGAAGCTCAGACCATTCTGATAAGAGCTCTTGGATACGGATTTGATCTACAGGGAATATGGCCTGATTATATACTCAAAAAATCAGATGAACTTGGTTTGAGCAAGTATATGCTTGTTGAAGCCGGCCACCAGCTTACCAGAGGCGAAAGCGCAGTAGTGATCTATAACTCCCTTTCAATCGATTTCAAATAATTAACTGCAATTTCGAAAGGCCGCCCGAATTCCCCCTAAGAATTTATCGTCTGAAAAAATCAGTTTAGTCACTTTTTGTGTTTAGACTTCCCAAATAAGAGGTAATAACAATCAATTGAAGTAAAAATATGTAAAGGAGATGCTAAAAATGGAAGATAATATCGGCAGAATGCCTTTGATAGGCGATCCGGCTCCTTCGTTCAAGGCAGTCACAACTCAGGGGATAATCAATTTCCCGGAAGATTACAAAGGAAAATGGGTTATACTTTTTTCACATCCCGCAGACTTTACACCGGTTTGCACAACAGAATTTATGACATTTGCATCAATGGCTGATGAATTCAAGTCGCTGAACACAGAGCTTGTAGGCCTCTCGGTCGACTCTTTGTATGCGCACATCGCATGGCTGAGAAAGATCCAGGAGCTCGAATGGAACGGAATGAAGAACGTAGAAGTAAAATTCCCTCTTATTGAAGACATCAAAATGGATGTTGCCGGAAAATACGGCATGATACAATCGCAATCGACGACTCAGGCTGTCAGGGCCGTGTTTTTCGTAGATCCCAAAGGAATTATCCGCACTATTCTTTATTATCCGGCATCGCTGGGCAGAAACTTCAATGAGATCAAAAGAATCATCCTCGGATTGCAGAAGGCGGACAAAGACTCCGTTGCAACTCCGGCCAACTGGGAACCCGGCGACGATACTATCATCCCGACACCCGGCTCATGCGGCGTAGCCAAAGAGAGAATGGAAAACAAAGACGAGAACAAATACTGCCTGGATTGGTTCCTTTGCTTCAATAAAGAAAAATAATATAAATAATATAAATGTATTCTGAAAGGACTGATCATGAAAATGTTTACTTTAGATGATGCACGGGATATTGCAGAAAAGCTCGGAATAGATTTCAACAAAGTCGGTTTTTCTTTGGACGAATATTTGGAGGGGGTAAATATCGAGCTTGAGCATGGCAGTGTTGACCCCAAAACAAATGTAACCGACGACGACCCGCTCATGACAGGCAAGATAGCATTAGCCCACCTGAATGAAACACATTTGTACTATAACGATGACATTGGGCTTGAAGCATGGGAACATGCAATAGAAGCCTTCAAAGGAGATACAAAGGGCAGGAAAGTTCAAATAGTATAAAGCGCAGCGCAAGAAACTTAATGGCGGAGGGACAACGTTCCCTTCGCCATTATCAAATATGCCGGAAAAAATCGTTGCGTTTGTTATCTGCTCCAATTTTTACCAATTCTTCAGATACATCTATTATAATTTTTGCGGAGTGAATATGAGCATTGGTTACGCCTGTCTGACTCTCGGGGTGCCCGGCACTGAAATCAAAGGTTGCCTGCTGAAAAATGCAAATGAAGATAATCTGGCCCGGCTGGTCAGGAATAATTTATCTTCACTCAAAAATATCATTGATTACAATGCCGCAAACGGTATCCTTCTTTTCAGGATAAGCTCCGACATTATCCCTTTTGGCTCAAACTCAGCCAATACGCTGCAATGGAAAACCATTTTCAGCAATGAATTAAATGCGATAGGAGAGATGATCAAAAGAGCCGGTATCCGTGTTTCGATGCATCCCGGACAGTATACGGTGCTTAATTCCCCAAATAAGGCAGTTGTGAAACGAGCCATAGAAGATCTGAATTACCATTCCGGCTTTTTAGACAGCCTGGGTGTCGATAGTTCAAACAAGATCGTTTTGCATGTCGGGGGAGCCTATGGAGACAAGGCTGCTGCTCTGCTCCGTTTTGCGCAGAGCTTTAAAGAACTTGACAACTCTGTTTGCCGTCGGCTCGTGATTGAAAATGACGATCGGGTCTTTAATATCGGTGATGTCCTTGAACTTGCTTCAAACCTTGGGTTGCCGGTCATTTTTGACAATCTGCACAACAGATTGAACAGCTGCGACCGGACAAAAGACGATTTTTATTGGGTATCAAAATGCGCTCTATCCTGGAAAGAAAAAGACGGCATACAAAAAATACATTATTCACAGCAGAATCATTCAAAAAGATCCGGCTCTCACTCGGAAAGTATTCATTTAAAAGAATTTATGAAATTTTACTCCGGTCTCGGTGAAAGAAAGCCGTATATAATGCTTGAGGTCAAAGACAAAAATTTATCCGCCCTCAAGTGCATCAATTCCACTTCGATAAACGGACATATAAGCATATTGGAAGCAGAGTG
>JAQVNH010000109.1 GCA_028703215.1 Eubacteriales bacterium | reverse complement strand
CGCTTGACGGAAGTATCGACGTTGAACGGGCATGTAAAGTTTATAGCTCAAAAGAGATTGCCATGACGGAGTTTGAAGGACTTACCGCCGGAATCCAGCTGGATATCGCAAAGGAGGTTCCGGTGTCGGTTTTGACACAAGGAATCCCGGAAGCCGATTATTTCGTGACAGCAAAAAGCGCAGTGCCTAAAACACTTTTAGTGACAGGTCTTAACACTCAGTTGTCAGCGATCAAGGAACTGCTGACAGAGCCGATAGACATTACGGGTTCCGCCGGCGAGGTGATCGCCGATACGGCAGTCTCAATCCCTGAAGGAGTTGAGCTGGTAAGCGACACAAATATAGTCAGCGCAACCGTCTCCATGGAAAAACTCATAGAGATGGAATGGAGCATGGGAGCAAACAGCGTGCATCTTCAGAATGTTGATACAGCCGCAAATTATAATTACGAGGTGCTCAATGATGTTATCATAGTTAAAATAAAGGGAAGAAGCAGTGTATTATCAAAGCTGAGGCAGTCAGATCTGCTTCTGTATGCGGATGTAAGAGGGCTGAGGGAAGGCTTGCACGGAGTCAAATTGAAGGTAGTGATCCCGGGAGATTATTCATATATTTCTTCTGAAACCGTTCAGATCAGGATAGATTCATTGGCATCTGTAACTTTGGATTCGGCAGATATCGCGATAAACAACAAAAATGAAGAGTTCCAGTACAGCATCGAGGAAAGCGGCATAAACATAGTGCTGAAGGGTTACAGGGAAGACTTGAACGGAATTACGGCTGATACTATGAAAGCCTTTGTCGATGGGGCGGGTCTCGGAGAAGGAACGCATACTTTACGGGTATCGGTCACGGTGCCTTCCGGTGTCACGATAGTGGGAAATACAGACGTCTTACTTGTGGTAACGGTTGCGGCGACAGAGGACCCCGAACCTCCGATAGACGAGGGACAGTAAGTTATGGGACAAGTTCTCCGGCACGAAACGAAGTCTGACAACGGACATGAAGCGTACAAAAATATTAAGCTTGCCTTCTTTTTAAATCTTGCATTCACGATTTTTGAGGTAATAGGCGGGCTCTGGACAAACAGCCTGGCAATACTGTCCGACGCGCTGCACGATCTCGGAGATTCGATATCGCTTGGCATGTCATGGCATCTTGAAAAATATTCTCAAAAAGCCCCCGACAAAATATATACATACGGATATGCGCGCTTTTCAGTGCTCTCAGCTCTTATAAACAATTTTATACTTGTCGGCGGGTCTGTGTTGATTCTGACCCGTGCAATTCCGAGAATCCTGCATCCCGAAGAGGTAAAGCCCGGAGGCATGCTGATTTTTGCCGTAACAGGAATAATCATTAACGGATTGGCTGTACTGCGGCTGAAAAAGGGCAAATCTTTCAATGAAAAAGCGGTCTTCTGGCACATGCTTGAGGATGTTGTCGGATGGCTTGCAATACTTGCAGCGGGCGTGATAATGCTCTTTGTAGATATGCCGGTGCTTGACCCGGTATTATCTGTTCTGATAACAGTTTATGTAATTTATAACGTCATAAAAAATTCCAAGGGTATTTTACGCGTTCTTATGCAAAGAGTTCCGGTAAATCTATCGATCGATGAGCTGGAAAAGGAAATTGCTGCGCTGCCGGGCGTTTTATCTGTCCATCACACACATCTATGGTCTCTGGAAGGAGAAAAAAACCTGTTGAGCACTCATGTTGCAGTAAAAGAAGAAACCGGCATGAACGAGATACTGAAAATAAAAAACAGCGTCAAAGAAATGCTTCATCAAAAAAACATCAAGCATGTCACTGTCGAAATAGACTGCGAGTCTGAAAACTGCGGCGACGAAAACTGCATATGAATATCTGTTTGGGATATCCCGGGCGATATCGGTTGAAGGTTTGCCCGTATCCTATTTAAGGCAACTGTGATATTATAAATGTATATTTGCTTAATTTAAAAATCGGAGTGTGATCAGGTATGAAAAAAGGTTTAATAGCTTTTATAGTCATAATAGCAGCAGTGCTGATAATCGTGCTTTCTGCCGTTGGATCCTACAACGGGCTTGTGACAAAAAGCGAGGAAGTTGAGACGGCCTTCAGTCAGATCAGCACGCAGCTGCAGCGCAGGAATGACCTTATACCGAATATTGTCGCAACAGTGCAGGGATATGCCGCTCACGAGGCGGAGGTATTCATTGCGATCGCAGAAGCCAGATCCGCGCTTGCGGGCGCGCAGAGCAATGCTGAGATGGCAGCTGCTGATGACGCTATGAACAGCGCTTTGGCAAGACTTCTTGTTATTATTGAAAACTACCCCGAATTAAAGGCGAATACTCAGTTTACTGCGCTGACAGACGAGCTTGCCGGCACGGAAAACAGGATCGCCAACGCAAGAATGGAATATAACAATGTCGCCAAAGATTACAATACGAAGATCAGAAGATTTCCGACCAATATAATGGCGGCATTGTTCAACTTTGATAAAGCTGATTATTTTGAGGCGGCCGAGGGCTCAGAAGTGGCACCTACAGTGAGTTTCCCGCAATAGGGAGTTGTAATTGAAAAAAATATATGCACTGATTCTGACAGTATTAATAGTAATAACTGTTCCTGGAACTGTGTCTGGCATAAACTTTCCCGCGCCTCAAAGCAATTTTTTTGTAAATGACTTTGCTGAAATAATGGACAGCAGCACCGAAAAAGATTTGCAGAGCGCCGCGGTGAAACTTCAGGAGCAAACCGGAGCGCAGGTCGTTGTCGTGACTGTGGACTCTCTGGGCGGAGAAACCATAGAAGGATATGCCTATGGTCTCTTTAATGAATGGGGTATCGGGCAGGCAAACAAAAATAGCGGCGTGCTGATCCTAATCGCGCTCGAGGACAGAGAATCCAGAATAGAGGTAGGGTATGGCCTTGAAGGCATACTTCCGGATTCAAAAACCGGACGTATCCAGGATGAATACATGGTGCCTTATTTCAAAAATAACGATTACACAACGGGAATAGCAGGCGGGACCCTTGCGATAATGCAGCAGGTCTACAGTGAATATGGAATAAAGATCGACATAAACGATATTATCCCGGGTTCCGAATATTATCCGGAAAATGGCGAAAGTGTAAAAAACAACTGGATAATACCATTGCTGATATTTTTATTGTTTGATTGGATATTCTTGAGAGGAAGCATTACCCGGACGCTTATGTTCCTGACATTCTTCGGCGGAGGAGGCAGGGGTGGAAGCGGAGGAGGCGGTTCCTCGGGAGGGGGATTCTCCGGAGGCGGATTCTCGGGCGGCGGAGGCAGAAGCGGAGGCGGCGGCAGCTCTCGCGGCTGGTAGTTGATCGGAAGGAGTTGGTCCGTCTGAATGGATCGGCATCGCACAAAGTCAGGATAATCTTGCCTGAAAATGTTGAAAATATCATACGCACTCTGAACGATTCCGGATTTGAGGCATATGCTGTCGGGGGCTGCATAAGAGACGAGATACTGGGCAGGAAAGCGTCTGATTGGGATATAGCGACAAGCGCGCTGCCGCAGGATGTGCAAAGAATTTTTAAGAAAACAGTTGATACAGGTATTCTTCATGGAACTGTAAGTGTTATAAAAGAAGGTTTGTCGTATGAAATCACGACCTACAGAGCCGAAAATTCATATACTGACTTCAGGCATCCGGATGAAGTAATGTTCGGGGTATCTTTGCTTGAGGATCTTGAAAGACGCGATTTTACAATAAACGCTCTTGCCTATCATCCCGATTCCGGACTTATTGACAGGTTCGGAGGCCTGAATGACATTAAGGACAAAAAAATAAAAACAGTTGGAAATGCGGACCTGAGATTTTCCGAAGACGCCTTGAGAATGCTCAGAGCAGTCAGATTTTCAGCGCGACTGGGGTTTGAGATAGACCCTTTGACGTTAAAGTCAATGAAAAAAAACAGCGGATTTATCAGGCGTATAAGCATTGAGAGGGTAAGAGACGAGCTTTCCGGCATTATTCTTTCCAAAGAGCCTGAAAAACTGGCGATATTGTTCCACACAGGAATACTGCAGCACATTCTTCCTGAACTTGACCGGAAATTGGGGCAAATGAAAAACGATGAAATCCGCAATATTCTAAAAACGTTCAGATACGTGATTTCAGAGAAAACGGCAAGGTGGAGTCTTTTGGAATATATTTCGGACGGCTCGGGACAAATAGTAAAAAGATTAAGGTTTGACAGCAGAACCGCGGCAAGGGCTGCTAAAATAGCTCGAAACCTGAACGCGAAGCTGGGCGAAAGCACCGTGGAGATAAGGAATACCATATCTGAGATCGGCAGGGATATTTTCCCGTGCGTTTTGCACATACGAAAGGGATTGATCCGGGCAGGGCTCGGAATAAAAGGCGAACAGGACGGATCCGGAGCAAACAAAACCGGAAGATTTGATCGGGCCTTAGAAGAAATGTCGGGAATCAACAGGACAAAAATGTTGTTTAAAGAAATCTTGCGAAGAAGGGATCCGCTTGAGATCAGAGATCTGGCAATAAACGGCCGTGATCTGGAAGCGCTTGGGATAAATCGGGGAGTACTGA
>JAQVNH010000108.1 GCA_028703215.1 Eubacteriales bacterium | reverse complement strand
GGTATCTGCTTTTAGGAAAGGGCGAGGACTCTTCCGGCGGAAGAGCCAGATCTTCAATACTTGCGGATGCTTTCGAATCGCTTATAGGCGCGATATACCTTGACGGCGGTCTTGAAAAGGCAGGTTCCTTCATCAGCACAATAATGTCTGAGGTCATCAGCGAAACACATAACGGGAACATGTTTGTCGACAACAAAACGGCGCTTCAGGAATTTGTTCAGAGCCATCAAAATACAGATATAATATATGAGATAATTCTTGAAGAAGGCCCGGATCATGATAAGACATATACATCAAGAGTAACTGCGTCCAAAGATATTATTGGAGTCGGAAGCGGAAAAACAAAAAAAGAAGCCGAACAAAATGCGGCTAAAAATGCAATTGAGAATTTAAATAAGTCAGAGAATGAATTTGATATCAAATAAGGTATTTAACATCATATAATATCGAATAGGTTGGGAGAGCTGCGTTTGAAAAGCAATGTCGTCATTCCGGTCTTTGTCACGCATATGGGTTGCCCCTTCAAATGCATATTTTGCGACCAGGGAAAGATCAGCGGCCAGAATGAAAAAATGACGGCAGAAATAATGACCGCTGAAATCGAAAGGCATCTTGCAACCGTCAAGAGCGGCACTCACATTGAAATCGGGTTTTATGGAGGAAGTTTTACCGGAATATCAGAAAAACTCCAATTTGAACTGCTGGATAAGGCAAATTATTACCTGGATAGAGGAAAAATCCAGGGAATAAGGCTTTCAACACGACCGGATCTTATTAACGAGCATGTCATAGGATATTTGAAGAAATACGGTGTTGGGATCGTTGAACTTGGAATACAAAGTCTGGATGAAGCTGTTTTGCTGAAATCATTCCGGGGCTACAGCCCGGCAGACGCAATAAAGGCAATGGAGATGATCAGCTCTTCAGGGATCAGGCTCGGTACGCAGACAATGATCGGTTTGCCCGAAGACACTCTTGAAAAGGATATTTTGACAGCGAGAACTATCTCGCGATACCATCCTGAAGCAGTAAGGATCTACCCGACTCTTGTCGTCAAGGGCACATTGCTGGAAGACATGTACAAAAAAGGGACATATAAGCCTCTTTCGCTCAGCGAAGCTGTAGAAATATCCGCTCAGCTTCTTGAGATCTACAAAAGCAATGATATAAACGTCATCAGGATCGGACTTCAGCCTACGGCAGATTTGAATGAGAACTCCGAGGTTGCAGCAGGGCCGTTTCATCCCGCATTCAGACATCTTGTTGAATCGAGGCTGATGCTGAAGAAAATCCTTAACAGCCTCGAAAAACTCGATCCGGCTCCGGGGAAATATCTTACGATAACTTCACCGGATAATAATTTGTCTGATATATCAGGTCATAAAAGAGAAAATATCATTTATCTGAAGAAGAAGTACGGATTCGGAAGAATAGCAATAAAGCATGATGCAAACATCGACAAAATCAAGATCGAATTATGAAATTTGTTAGGAAGCACCCATGATAAGACAGCTTGGAAAAGAAGACAATGAAATCGTAATGAGTCTGCTGAAGAAAGAACCCGATCTGAATCTCTTTCTGTTGGGAGACATATATAATTATGGCTATGATAATGACTTCCAAAAGGTTTGGGGTGAGTTTACCCAAGGCGAGCTTACCGCAGTGCTGCTGAAATACCACTCCAATTTCATATTTTATTCCGCTTCGGATTTCTTTGCACCCGGATTTGCCTCATTGATGAAAATCTGGAAAGCCCGCACTCTTGGAGGTAAAGCATCGGAAATCGATGTTTTCAGAAAATATTTCGGCGTTAAGCCGGTTTCTCCGAAGAACCTATGCAAGCTTGACAAAGAACATTTCAAAAAACCACGCATAAATGACAAAATAGTTAAAAAGGCAAATCCGGAAAATATAAATGAGCTGCTTGATCCAATCATGGCGTTGTATGACAAAATTGAAGAATTCAAAATAAATCCTGAACGTGATAACATTAAAAAAACCGTTATCGATAGATCGGGAAGAATATTCTACATCGAAGAAAGCTCCGAAATCATAGCTATGGCGCAAACAACCGCTGAAAATCCCTCTTCTGCCATGATCATAAGCGTGTGTACGGATCCTTCCCGAAGAAGCAAGGGATATGCGACAAAATGCCTTTCAAGACTGTGCGGCGAACTTCTCTCGGAGGGGAAAACACTTTGCCTCATTTATGACAATATTGAAGCGGGGAAAATTTATGAAAGACTCGGATTTGAAGTGATCGAACAGTGGAGCTTTTTGGAAATAGAACCCGCTTTTGATTGATATATTCCTGGTATATGTTAAAATATTAATGTTAAATTGCCAAAGAAAAAATACGGGGTGTAAAGATGTACCTGAAAAGCTTAGACATCCAGGGGTTTAAATCATTTGCGGAAAAAGTATCGCTGGGATTCGGCAGCGGAATAACATCTATCGTAGGTCCAAACGGAAGCGGAAAAAGCAATATTGCGGATGCGGTAAGATGGGTGCTTGGCGAGCAAAGCGCCAAGACGCTCAGAGGTTCAAAGATGGAGGATGTCATATTCTCCGGAACAGAGCACAGAAAGCCTCTGGGTTTTTCTGAAGTATCTCTTACAATCGACAATTCTGATGCAAAGCTTCCTCTTGAATATAACGAAGTAACAGTCACCCGGAGAGTATTCCGGTCGGGCGAAAGTGAGTTTTTTATCAATAAATCTCAGTGTCGTCTCAAAGACATACAGGAACTATTTATGGATACCGGCATCGGAAAAGACGGATATTCCGTTATAAGCCAGGGAAGAGTAGACGACATTCTCAGCAATCGTTCCGAAGACAGAAGAAATATATTCGAAGAAGCTTCGGGAATCATGAAATATAAGACAAGAAAGATCCAGGCTGAAAGAAAACTTGAGTCGACAAAACAAAATCTTTTAAGAATAAACGATATCATAAACGAGCTTCAGCTTCAGCTTGAGCCGCTCAGAGAGCAATCAGAAACCGCAAGGAAATATCTTGACCTTCGGGAAATGCTCAAGGAAGTTGAAATCAATCTTTATATCATGAGCATCTCAAAATACAAGGAAAAACTATCGGAATATGACTCTCAGATAAATACTGTCAAAGACAATATTTCTGAGGAAAATATCGCTCTCGAAAAAATCAAGGCAGGTACCAGAGAGAAAACAACAGAATTGTCAAGTCTTGAAGAACAGCTTGAAAGAGCCCGGGAACAGTTTTATGACCTCGAAAGCAGCATAGAAAAATGCGAATCGGAAATCAAAGTCAACAATGAAAAGATCAACAGCCTTCTGACAGGTATCGGCAGAAGCGATGAGGAGATCACAGAAACAAGGGGCAAGCTGGACGAAATCTCGCAGGAAAACGAAAAGAAACAGCAAAAGCTGAATTATTTGAACGGAGAACTTGAAAAATATACAGCAAAGCTAAAAAAATACGAGTCTGATATGGAGGATTTATTATCGACCCTTGGCGCTGCCGAAAGAGCGGCGGAAAAGATGAATGTTGAATCGGATGAAAAAAACGAGCTGCTCTCGGATATTAAACTCAGAATAAACAGCGCAACTATCCAAATCGAATCACTTGACAGAAGAGCCAAAGAAATAGAGGCGGATATATATAAATCCAAGCTTGAGGCAGAACGTGAAAGGATGCAGAGGGAAGATCTGACGGAACTTTTGAAGAAAACGGCCAAGAGGATCAAAGAGATATCCCTGTCGCTTGAAGAACTTAATAAATCAAAAGGCGAGGATGAAACGAATCTCTCTTCAATGAGAACCAGGCAAAACAACCTCAGATCAGACCTTCAAGTAAAACAGCAGCGGATCCAAATGCTCGAAGAGATGGAAAGCAGGATGGAGGGTTATAGCAGGAGCGTTAAAAGCATTCTCGCGATGAGCGGTTCGGGGGATGACCAGGCAAAAGGCATATACGGAGCGCTCGCGCAGATAATCGAGGTTGAAAAGCACTATGAAACAGCTCTTGAAATGGTTCTTGGCGGAGCATTGCAAAACATCATAACAGATAACGAAAACAGCGCAAAGCGCGCGATAGAATACCTTAAATCAAACCGTCTCGGTAGAGCGACATTTCTTCCGGTCTCAGCTGTAAAATCAAGACATCTTGACGAAAACACATTAAGCAGGCTGAAAAAAGAAAGCGGTTTCATAAATACTGCGGCAGAACTAGTCGCTTGCGATTCGAAATTCAAAGGCATAATATCAAATCTTCTTGGGACCACGGCAGTTGTTGACACTATAGACTCCGGCATAAAGATCGCAAAGGCATTTTCATATAAATTCAGGATCGTTACTCTTGAAGGCGAAGTAATAAATACTTCGGGCGCGATGACAGGAGGCAGCACCGAAAACAATGCTACGGGAATTCTTGGAAGAAAAAGGGAAATAGAAACTCTTAAAACCGAACTTGTATATTCGAAAAATGAATACAGCCGGATCACCGGAGAAACAGAGATATTGGTCAAAAAGATCTTTTCGGTCAACAAAACTATAGAGGAAACAAGCGCTGAATTAAAAAACAACGAACTTATCAAAATCCGTGACGAAAGTCATGCGGCTAGTTTTGACGATAAC
>JAQVNH010000107.1 GCA_028703215.1 Eubacteriales bacterium | reverse complement strand
TACATGAAACCAGCAAGCTTTTTTCAATGGATATCGAGCCTGAAAAAGAGCTTGTCATGATCTTATCAGAAAAGGAAAAGACTGAAACCATTGTTTCCTCAATCAGAGAAGCGCTGAATATAGATGACCCCGGCATGGGGATCATGTATGTACAGGATGTAAGTAAAACATACGGCTTATACAAAAGTGATTTTTAATACTTGGGCAGGGAGCAGCTGTTTTGATCATCGTTGACGGGGGATGAGCATGCCAAAAGCGCGAAAGTTGCTGAGCGATTTAGATGCGCCATATATTCAGCCGCTTGTGAAACTAATGGGTGGGAAAAGCAAATCAACACTTGCTCATTGGGCGATCGGTTATGCCGGGCAGTTTATTTTGCCTCTCTGGAGAAAGCATTACCCGGAGGACTTGCGACCGCAAAATTCACTTGAAGCAGCTCAAGAGTGGCTGTCCGGGAAGATAAAACTGCCTCAGGCGAAAAAAAAGATTCTCGAGTGCCATGCTGCGGCAAGGGAGGCAGGCATAAATCCGGTTGCGCAAGCGGCAGCAAGAGCCATAGGCCAATCCGCATCGACGATCCACTCGGCAAGACACTCTATCGGGCTTGCATTGTATGGAGCAATAGCAGTTGCTTATGACACTCTCGGAACAAACGCCTCCCGGGAGCAAATCGAAACATGCGCAGCAAGCGAGTGCGAGCGAATGCTCAAAGCACTGCAGGATTTCATGTAATTTTTATGTAAATGTCATTCAAAAGGACAAGACCTTATTCAAATATAAAAGACAGGTCTTTCCAGTATTCATTCAGCAGTTTCTTATACCTTTCCTGGAACATTTCCCGGTGGCCTGATTCCCATTTTGAAAATGTCAGCAATAATTTCCTGACTTCCGGATCGTCCACAATTTCAGCAGCCTTTTCGTAAAAATTCATAAAATCATTCTCTATCAAAAAAGCCATTCGGATCACATTGAGATCAAGCGATGCCTGTCCGTAGTTTCCAAGTGTGTCCGAGTTATCGGCAAGTATTCCCGGAGCTTTTTCCCGGGAAGTGTCGTCAACTACCCACGAGATGACCTGAGGAGGATCTTTTGCCGTAAGGTCTCCGTATTTTTCGTTTAGTATCCTGAAATGGTCCTTTTCTATTTCCGCAAGTTCGTGAAATAATTCCCTTGTCGATTCGTTTTCGGCAACATCCGCATAGTATTCGTAAAAAGTCTGAGAGTCTTTTTCCATGTTCATTGCATACTTAAGGATGCTCTGTATTTTTGTCATTTTGGCACCTCCGAGGTTTTTATAATAAGTACATACCCATAAACATCCCAAAAAACACTGTTTATGAATAAAAATTTTTGAAAATTTATTCAAATCACTTTATAAAAGGGGGCGAATTCGTCTCCTTTTTTATTGCAGCCACGATACTAATATGACATAATTATCTTAATAATGCTATAATGACGGTTAGTGAAACATAAATCAAAACAGCCGGTCAAACATAACATAAGGCATGCCGCAATATTTTATATTGCCGAAAGATATACTGCCAGAAGATATTGCTGAAAAATAGCTACTTAGGATAAAAATCAGGCAAAGGAGACTTGACATTGACCTCGAAAAAATTCTTGACTTTTCTCATAGTAATACCGCTTGTACTGCTCGCAGCTACCGCGACGCTTGCCACATATTTGAAGGCAAATGCGGATCCTTCCGAAACAACTGTGTCAGAAAGCAGCACAGAGGCGATTTCAACACCTGCTCCCACAACGACTGAGACTCCGACGGAAACAACCGTTGCCGAGCCGGAACCGGTTAAGCTGACTATAGTTGCTACCGGAGACACTTTTTTGGCAAGGGGAGTCGGTAACAGACTTATCAGCCAGGGCAGAAGCGCGGAATATCCGTTTGAGCCGATCAAGGGGATCCTGAGTCTCGGGGATGTGGTCTTTACAAATCTTGAGGTACCTATCACCGCAAGCGAAAAGGGCCTGATAGAGTTCAATAATGCAGGCGACCGCATCAAATATGTTTTGAGAATGAAACCTGAGCTGTTCGGAACTTTTCAGCATGCCGGCTTCAATATGGTCGGGATAGCCAATAACCACATTATGGATTTCTACGAAAAGGGTCTGGTCGACACACTTAAAATTCTGGATGACAACAATATCCTACATGCAGGCGCCGGGATGAATCTCGAAGAGGCCAGAAAACCTGCTGTCATGGAAGTTGACGGGATAAAAATTGCTCTTCTTTCATACACAGACATGGCTTATATTGTATATGCGGGGAATCCGAATCTTTCATTTGCCGCAGCTAACGAAAAGTCAGGAGTTGCTCCGAGAGAAAAGGATTATATCCTAAGCGACATCAGCGAGATTCGCGACAGCGTGGATATAATAATGGTCTCTCTTCATTGGGGACTTGAAGAGACTTTTATTGTGACTGACGAGATGCGCCAGTTTGCATACGATCTTATTGACAACGGCGCTGATGTGATACTTGGGCATCATCCGCACCAGTTTCAGGGGATAGAGATATATGATAACAAGCCAATCATTTACAGTATGGGCAATTTGATAATGGATCAGAACGATCCTGAAAATCAGGAAGGATTTATCGTTGTGATGGAATACGAAAACAGCGATTTCATGAACATGACCTGCTACCCGATCAGAACCATTGAAAAGGTACAAGTGGTTCTGTTGAATGAAGAAAACGGCGGTGCCTTGATGAACAGACAAATCGGATTGAGCGGCGAATTGGGCACTATATTTTCAAAGGTCGGAGATACGCTGGTTTATACAATACCGGAAACGGAATGAACCGGAATTAGCGGATAAACCCGGGACAGTGTCCATATCTCAGTGAAAATCATCGGATGGCCATCGATGAAAGGATAACAAATGAAAAAGGCAATACTTTTAATAATAACTTTTGTTTTACTGATAACAGGATGCAGCAATTTTGACCTGTTCGGGGATCTTATGAATAATTCAAAGGAGAGTGTTCTTCCGACCGAACAGGACTTGACGCCTTCCGACACTCTTTCTGCGGACGGAGCGCTTTCGAAAGAAGACGATGTCGAGAACAACCTGAATCTTTCTCCTCTCTCAGAAGATATGCGGATGACAAAAGAAGCCGGGAATTATAACATAACCGAATATAACGTTCTTACCGATGCGTTCGACCTGAACCCGGAGGATATTATCCCCGGCGAAGTCACAAATGTCAGTGATTTTGCCATACTGGAAAAATACGATCCGAAATGGCCGGAGGTTCTGATAAACAATCTTTTATATGACAGATATGACATAGCTTTTGACTACATACTGGCAATGGCGAATGATATTAACATACGAAGCAAGCCTTCCTTGTCCGGTACCATTGTGGGAAGGACAACAACATTTCAGAAATATAACGCTATTGCAAAAGTACAGGGCCAGTACCTCGAGAGCTATGCAGACAGCGCCTGGTACGAGGTTATGTGGAAAGATACGGGCACGCTGAAAAAAGGTTATGTTTTCGGCAAGCTTGTAGAAAAACGCACATTTGATTTTGATAAAATGATTTCTTATATAGACGAAGTCCGGGACAGGATAAACAACAACAAGACAGCATACATAGCGAATTATAAGGACAGGAACGGGGAAGCCCCGGCTTATGACGGAGGACAAGAGGATGCTTTCGGGACGAAAAGATACGGATCCGCTCCCGCATACCTTGAAGCATCTTTGACTTCAGAGTTCAGATATTTGCCCGACGGTACGATCGTGTTGCTGCTTGCGAAACAGGATGGATTTTACAAGGTAGGGACCCTTTTATCCGGAGGAGAGTATTATGTCCCCGAAGGGTACATATCAGGAAGGAATGCTGTAGAGGAACTCACCCAATTGGTGGTTGTCGACATTGCAAACCAAAACGAAGCTGTTTTCCACTATTTCAGGGGAGAATGGCAGGTCGTCTCAATTACCTACGTAAGTACGGCAAGTCAAGGCCTGCTTATTGAGCCGGATAAGCCGGCATGCTACAAAATCATTGAGAAAAAAGAAAAAATCGAATTCCTGGGTTCAGACACGGATGCTGCTGTCGGCTATGCTCCCTATGCGGTCAGATTTGGCGGAGGCAACTACAATTACGGCGTGCCTGTCGAGTATGAAATAACAGACGGAATCAGCTCGGATCCCGGAGAGGTCGAATATCTCTATACGATGGGTACTTTGCCCAGAACTGCGTCAGGGATCAGAAACTATACCAGCCATGCGAAGTTTCTGCATGACTGGCTGATCGAAAGCAAAAGCGCAGTTATAATACTTCCGTAAAGCAGCTTTGCTTATGCGTTTCGAGTATGGTAAGAGGAGGAGAGGCTTATGGTTCACGAATCGCTTAATTTCTGTTTGGAAACACAAATATCAGGGTAATTAAACAAAGTGTATTCAGCAATTCGAAGCATGCTGAAAAATATGCGATAATTAAGCAACAATTATGCGATAATTAAGCAACAATATTGTACAATACAGAGATAGAGATTTTTATTTTATTTTTTTGATTTCAGTTTTTGAGGGAGAAATGAAGAGTTACAGCTATGCAAAAGCAAGCACAATTAAAAACATATTTATAAGGCCGCTGTTAGCGCTGCTTATAATGACTTTGC
>JAQVNH010000106.1 GCA_028703215.1 Eubacteriales bacterium | reverse complement strand
CTGAAAACCAAGTCCGAAAATTCCGGTAAAACCCGAAACTAAATTCCGTGAGCTTGTGAAGCAAGCATACATCATTGACAGAATGCCGATATGCAGTAAATATGGTTCCTTGGTTATCAACGGCACAGCGGCCAGCATAAGAAAGAAAATAATCGACACTTTAAATCCGCGGGTCTTAAATAGCTGCATTTCTTACACCGCTCCTCTCTTGCCAAATATACCGGATGGCTTTACCCAAAGCATTACTATAAGAATCAGATAGGCTACAACATCCTTCCATTCTTTGCTGAGAAAAGTAACTGACAAACTCTCCGCAATTCCAATTATCAGTCCTCCCACAATAGCGCCTTCAACACTTCCCAGACCTCCCAGCACGCAACAGGCTAGACCTTTGGTCTGGACTGCAGTTCCCATCCATGGGTTGACCGAATATATCGGAGCCAGCATTATACCGGCGATCGCAGCAAGGGAACCGCTTATAACATAAGTGACAGTGTAAACTGACTTTGTATTAACTCCAAGCATCGATGCGAATTCTCTGTCTTGAGCTGTTGCGCGTATCGCGCGTCCGAGCTTTGTTCTTTTTATTATGATCATCAGGAATAATATGACCACCAGAGATACAACAATAATGAGGAGTCTTTGCCCGGAAATGGTTACGCTTCCATTAAAAAACTTATATACTTTATCCAGGTAGTAAGGGATATTCTGATATCTTTCGCCATATACAAGAAGAGCGGTATTTTGAAGCAAGATCGAAAGACCCATAGTTAAAATATAAGGACTCATTCCGAAATCGCCTTGCCTTACAAGAGGTCTGACAGTGGAAATTTGTATAAAAAGACACAGTGCTGCGGCACATATGACTCCTATAATTATTCCGGGGATTATTGGGATTTTCCCAACTCTTATAGCCAACCATGCGAAATAGGCACCCATCATATAAAGATCGCCATGAGCAAGGTTTATCATTTTGAGAGTTCCCCAGAGCAGGGACAACCCTGCGCCAACCAAAGCATAAGAGAATCCGAGCACGATTCCGTTAAGTATCTGATTCGTCAAATAACTGACTGACAATTCTAATCACCATCCGATCCAAGATATGTCATAAGCCCAAATATGCCTTTTGCACTTCTTTGGAAGAAAGCATTTCTTCTGCCTTGCCCTCGATGACAATGCTTCCGTTTTCCATAACATAAGCCCTGTTACTGCACTCGAGCGCAAGCTGCGCGTTCTGCTCGATGAGTAAAAAGGTCACATTATCTCTTGTTTGGAGCAATTTCAGAGCGTCAAAAATCTTGTCTACTATAACAGGGGCCAGACCCAAAGAGGGCTCGTCGAGTATCATGAGCATCGGATGGATCATGAGTCCCCGGCCGATCGCACACATCTGCTGCTCCCCTCCCGATAGAGTACCCGCTTGTTGAGATGATCTTTCCTTTAAACGCGGGAATATGTCATAAACTTCTTCAAGGGCTGAATTTATGGCAGATTTATCATTTTGTCCGTAAGCTCCCATTAAAAGATTATCCTTTACAGACATGTCCGGAAACAGATGCCTTCCTTCAGGGACCAAAGATATTCCGAGGTGAGGGAATTTATATGAAGGGGTTTTTTCTATATGTTTATCAAGAAATAAGATTTCTCCGGATTTTGCAGGGTTTAAATTGCATATCGCTTTTATAGTTGTTGTTTTGCCGGCGCCATTCGATCCGAGCAGTGTCACGATTTCTCCTTTTCCGACTTCAAGAGAAACATTGTGTAATATTTGTATATCGCCGTAAAACGCATTGATCGATTTAACCTTTAACATTGATTATTTTCGCCTCCCAAGATACGCCAGGATCACGTCAGGGTTATTGCGCACTTCATCAGGAGAACCTTCAGCGATCATTTCTCCAAAATTAAGGACGACAATACGGTGAGAAATTCCCATAACAGCTTTCATTACATGTTCAATCATAAGAATAGATATTCCTGTACGGTTTATCTCCTGCAAACTTTCCATCATTCCTCCAACCTCTGATGGATTCAACCCTGCCACTACCTCGTCGGTGAGCAGCAATTTGGGTTTTGTTGCAAGCGCTCTGCAAAGCTCAAGCCGTTTTCTCTCAGATACATTCAATTTTTCGGCAGGCAGATCCTTCTTGGAAGATAAACCAAGGAATTCGAGTATTTTTTCGGCTTCAGCCTCGCTGCGATCTATTTCTGCAGTCTTTAGCTGGTTGATTTTTTTATTGCTTCCGAATAGAGCTCCGACAGAAACATTTTGCAATACCGTCAAGCTGGCGAATGGCTTTGTAATCTGAAAAGTTCGGGAAATACCTAATCTGCAGCGTTTATGAGCGCTCATGTTAGTTATGTCGGTGCCCATAAATTCAACCTTGCCGGATGTAAAACGATCTGCACCTGCGATCCCGTTAAATAAGGTTGTTTTACCGGCACCGTTTGGTCCTATAAGACCTAGGATCTCGCCTTTGTTTAAATGAAGGGAAACATCGTTTACGGCTACCAGACCGCCAAACTTTTTTATTGCGGATGTTACTTGAAGAATTTTGCTTTCATCCATGTGACAACTCCTCGTCTAAATCAGATAAGAATATTGATGAAATGATGGAGAATACACTGCCGCTATCAAATTAACATTATAAGGTTTTGTGCTTTAACTTAAACAGTTTTCTGAGATGTGATTATTCAGTCATTAAATATATGACAATGAAATTCTAACTCCGTATTTAATGTTTGTCAATCATATATTTAAAAAAAATGACAAAAATAACGAAATAATGATATTTAGTTTGCATATATTGTTATTTATCAGGATCATTCACTATTCGGGTGAGGGATAGTCTGGACGAGTTGTGAATCGTTCCTGTGCGTTCAACAATACTTTTTAATTTGCCACGCACCGCGGAATTTTTTATATTGCTGCCCTCCAAAATCTCCATATTGAAATGAGGAGGACGCATCCTTTTGTAAGTGCTTGGGGAAACGCCCAGATAATTTTTGAAGGTGCGGTTAAAATGGCTGACACTCCCAAAACCGCATTGCTGGCAAATATAAGATATGTCCTGTTCCGAAAAGGAGAGATATTCGGCGACATGGTAGATACGAATCAGGTTAAGATAATCATATATCGTCACCGAACAATCCTTCTTAAATACGGTGCAAAGACGGCTTTTGCTGTATCCGAGATCATGTGCTATATCATCAAGGCTGATATGGAGTTTATAATTCTTATCTACAAATATGATTATTGATTTTGTGAGATTGGAAAAACCTTCCATATCTATAAACTGTTTGTTGAGAATAAAGGGATCGAGCTCTTCGGGGGTCAAACATATGTGGGCCAACAGAGCACAAAGAAAATATCGGGCGCATCTTTTGTATTCATCCCTTCTGGAAAATCCAATTGAAGAAGCTCCGTTGATCAGTTCGGCGGAGGTATCGTCCAGATGTACTTTAACACCTTTTCTCACAAGGCTTTCATATAAATACTTATCATATACGTCAAACAATATTTCTACGACGAGAGGAGCCTCCGTTTTTTCCTTGTTGAGGGAGTGTTTGGTCCCGGGAGGAATGATCAGGGCATCGTAGCGATTGCAGGTAATTTGTCTGCCGTTGACGATAAAAACCCCCACGCTGTCTTTTACAAAGAACATATGAAAACAGTCATGATAATGAGTTTGAAAACTCCACTGCTCCGGATATTGGATTTCTTCGATATATCTCAGTTCCGCGCCAAAAAGCTTCATTCCTGAATCCATTTTTATTCGTCCATTTCCCAGTACTAAGCATAGTAATCAAGTTCATATATTTAATAATGCCATAAATGAAAACATGGAAATATAGTTTACTTAACAGCCTCAGCCCACAATTTTTTTGTGTTTTCCACCGCGCAGGCAATGCCCTCTGCGTCTCTAAAGGAGGCTTCCTCTATGCACAAAGGTCCGCCGTAACCATTATTTATCAAAACGCGCATCATATCTTTGATCGGCACTATGCCTTCTCCGACGCAGGTAAATGTAAGGGGATCGACCGATGAAAGGTCGTTTAGATGGACCGTTGCAATGCGGTCAGATACTTTGTCGAAAATTGTCTTCCAGTCTCCGAGCGCAAATGCGTTCGCAGTATCGAAATTGACTTCTATGGGAAGCATTTTCAGTTTATCCCATAAAAGAGAAAACCGCCCTATGCAAAAATTGAAATCGGGGTACTGCCAGGACCCGGGCTTCGAATGATTTTCAAATACTATCGTTATGTCATTGCGCTCTGCCGCGGGAACGCATTCCTCAAAGCATTCATATACATTGTTTATCACTTCGGCTTCGTCAAAGTCAGGATAGCATTGACCTGCGGTAAGCCTGACATATGAAGCTCCGAGCGCGCCTGCTGATTCTATGTGTTTTACAGCGGTCTTTATTGCCAGCCCGCGCAGCTCCGCTTTTGGATTTGTAAAATCCGAATAGGCACTCACCATAAGCACAGGCAGCTTCAAAGCTTTTCTGATGTATGAAAGCTGCGAATAATCAAGATCATTAAAAAACATTGCGGAAATATCTATAGCATCCAATCCTATATCGGCAGCCATGAAAGACCAAGCCGGAATATCAAGTAATCCGGAAGAAAACTTCGGATAAAGAGAA
>JAQVNH010000105.1 GCA_028703215.1 Eubacteriales bacterium | reverse complement strand
GCCTTCGGATCCTTGCCAGGGATCTCAACATAATGATGCTTGGAGAGGAGGAAGCGCAGTCTGTCGGCGTAAATACCTCCGGGACGAGGATACTCCTTCTGATATTTGCTTCAATAGCAACTGCGGCAGCAGTGTCGGTCAGCGGAACAATAAGCTTTGTAGGTCTTATCGTACCGCACATATTAAGAATATTGACCGGACCGGATCATAGGGTTTTGATACCTGTAAGTGCTTTAGGGGGAGCAATATTTCTTGTGTTGTGCGATATGATCTCCAGAGTCGCTGTAATTCCCGAGGAAATAAATGTGGGTATCGTTACCTCGATCCTGGGCGCTCCGTATTTTCTGTACCTTCTTAACAGCGCGAAAAAGAAGGGACGGTCCATGTAAATGAAAAATTCAACTCAGGATCAGCAAAAATATATGCTGCTTGTCAGGGATCTTCATTACAAATCCGCCGCCGGCAAAGAAATTCTAAACGGCATCAACCTGAGGGTTAAAAAAGGTGAATTTGTCGGAATAATAGGACCGAACGGCGCCGGTAAAACCACTTTGCTCAAATGCATAAACAGAATCAACTCCTTTACAGGCAGCGTTATTATCGACGGAACAGATGTTGAGGCTGCCGACAGGAAGACTATAGCGCTTAAAACATCGCTCATGCACCAGAATACTGCAGTGACTTTTCCGTTTACCGCAGGGGAGATCGTACTGATGGGCAGATATCCCCATTTCAAGCGTGGAAGGTCTGAGAGCTCGAAGGATCACAGGATAGTAAAAAAATATATGAAATATACCGGAACTGAAAATCTGGCCGATCAGACCATCACGAGCATGTCGGGAGGAGAAAGCCAGAAGGTGATGTTTGCCAAGGCACTTGCCCAAGAGGCGGATCTGGTGCTTTTGGATGAACCGACTGCAAGCCTTGACATCGCATATGAAGAACAGCTGTTCAAAATTGCATCAAATCTGTGTAAAAACGGAACGACGGTCATTGTGGCGGTTCACGATCTAAAAATAGCCGCGAGATTCTGCTCGAGGCTGATATTGATGAAAAGCGGCAGGATAATCGCCGACGGACCGGCGGAGAAAGTGCTAACATCTGAGAACCTTTCAAGTGCATACGGAGTAAATGCGGTCGTCTACAGAAACCGGATAACGGGGAATCTGGACTATCACATTTTTAATGTCGAAAAGACATACGGCGTGAAAAAGGTGCATATTATCGGCGGCGGAGGCTCAGCCTCAGGGATCATGAGGTATTTGTTTGAAAAAGGATATAAAATCACGGCTGGAGTGCTATCCAGGGGAGACAGCGATTTCAGATTAGCGGAGCTTCTGGGCATAAACTGTGTGACGAGCAGTCCTTTCAGCGAAATAGACGAAGATTCGTTTAAGAAAAACCTTGAAATGGTAAGTCAAAGCGACATCACAATTTTATGCGACATGCCGTTCGGCCTTCAAAACCTTAAGAATATCGAGGTTGCGCGGCATGCAAAAAGGCTTGTTCTGATCGAAGACGATGATATCCGGGGACGGGACTACACGGGAGGAAAAGGTTTGGAGCTTTATTCTGTGCTAAGGGAAAATGCCGAAATAATAAGTATTTCCCAGCTTTACGAGGTTCTGTAGATTCGCCTGGTCATGAAGGCCATCAACTGTTTTTTGCGGGATAACGGGAGCGGATGAGGTCCCATTGACATATTTAGGCTAAAGCACTAATATATCTTTAATAAAACAATTATCCATTGATCTATGCAATAGGGATAAACCGAAAGGCAAAGCGGGAATAATGAAATCAAGGCTGACACCGAAAAAAATAGCTGTAACGGGCATCATGCTGGCGCTGGCTTTTGCGGCCACTTATTTCACACGCATACCCATACCCATGACACAGGGGTATTTTAATATCGGAGATACGATAATAGTTATTACGGCAATATTGCTCGGACCGGCCAGCGGATTTCTTGTCGGATCGATCGGGTCGATGGCTGCAGATCTTGCCGCAGGATATGCTTTGTTTGCTCCGCTGACATTTGTTGTAAAAGGGGTGGAAGGCCTTTTAATAGGCGTTATTTTTAGTTTATGCGTCCGAAGCATCACCCGTGAATGGAAAAAGATCGCTGCCGCGGCAGTTGCTACAATTGCAGGAATGCTCGTAATGGTGGCGGGTTATTATATCGGAGAAGCTTTCATTTTAGGATGGTTCAGCGAAGGATACGGATATGCCGCAGCCGCCGCCGAACTTCCTCTCAACATACTTCAGGGCGCATTGAGCGCTGTCGCCGGCATCACGATGAGTACTCTGTTGCTGAGACTGAATGTTAAAAAATATTTGGAATAATTCATGCAAATGATCAGATAAATCTGAATGAGGCATATAAAGATATCGGGAGAATGCTATGAAACTGACAGTTCTTGGGAATAACGGACCCTTTCCTGCGGCGGGAGGAGCCTGCTCCGGCTACCTTATGCAGCATGAGGGCAGAAATATTTTGTTTGACTGCGGAAGCGGAGTCCTGTCAAATCTGCAAAAAATAATCAATTTACATGAACTTGATGCGATAATACTCACACATCTTCACAGCGACCATACATCAGATATGATGGTATTGAAATATGCTATTCAAACTCTTGCCGCCAGAGGACTTCCGAATAAAATACTTGATGTTTATGCTCCGGATGAACCTGCCGAGGAATTTGCCCGGCTGGATGTATGCAATGCTTTCAATCTGAAACCGATTACTAAGGACCTGGAGCTGGTATTCAGCGGATTAAAACTCTCGTTCCATATCATGAATCATCCGTTCAAATGTTTTGGAATAGCGGCTTCGACGGGATCAAAAAGAATAGTATACTCGGGTGACACGGCAAAGGCGGATGATCTCGCGTTATTTTTTAAAAATGCCGATGCTCTTTTTTTAGACTCCGGTTTGCTTGAAAAGGATAAAACAGGGCACGATGTCCACATGACTTCTGCCGAATGCGGAAAACTGGCGGCGGAAGCGGGTGCAAAAAGTTTGATCTTGACACATTTTGCGCCTGATTTTGATATCGACGATCAGATACGCAATGCCTCGGCGTTTTTCCCCGGAGCCAAGGCGACTTCTTTAATGAAGGAATATGAGTTTTGATCCGTTTCAGAGCATCTTAAAAAGAGTTTACGAATAAATGAAAATCGAAATCAACGATTAAAGCTTGCCGTTTAAGGCAAGTTTTTTTGTAATGTGCGATTAATTGTGTTGACAGACATTGTATATGTGTATACAATTATACCAATAAAAACTACTTGGCTAATATTTCAGGAGGCTGCAAATTGGGTTATGGAATAGCGCAAAAAATCATCAAAGAACATCTGACAGAAGGCGAAATGAAAACAGGGTGCGAGATAGCGCTGAAAATCGACCAGACGCTTACGCAGGATTCTACAGGCACAATGGCGTATCTTCAGTTTGAGGCCATGGAGATACCGGAAGTCAAAACCGAAAAATCTGTCGCATACATAGATCACAATACTTTACAGGCGGGATTTGAAAATGCCGACGATCACAAATATATTAAGACTGTAGCGGCTAAGCATGGCATATATTTTTCCCGCCCGGGAAACGGTATATGCCATCAGGTTCATCTTGAAAGGTTCGGAATACCCGGCAAAACTCTTTTGGGTTCTGACAGCCATACTCCGACAGGAGGAGGCATAGGAATGCTCTCTATCGGAGCCGGAGGTCTGGATGTCGCTGTCGCAATGGGCGGAGGCGCTTACTATCTTGCCATGCCGAAAATATGCAGAGTCATTTTGAAAGGCGCTTTACAACCTTGGGTATCAGCAAAGGACATCATTCTTGAAATACTGAGGATCATGACTGTCAGAGGCGGGATAGGAAAGATAATCGAATATTCGGGAGAGGGAGTCAAAAGTTTGAGCGTTCCGGAGAGGGCGACTATCACGAATATGGGCGCAGAACTTGGAGCGACGACTTCGATTTTCCCGAGCGATGAAATCACTTATAAATTTCTGAAAGCGCAGCAGCGCGAAAACGACTGGCAACCAATCAACGCTGACGAGGATGCGATTTATGATGAAGAAATCAAAATAGACTTAAGTAAACTTGAACCGCTGGCGGCAATGCCTCACAGTCCGGATAGGGTTAAAAAGGTCAAAGACATAGGGAAAATAAAAGTTGACCAGATAGCTATCGGCAGCTGCACTAATTCGTCATATACGGACATGATGAAGGTCGCGGCAATATTGAAAGGCAATACGATCCATCCCGAGGCGAGCCTTGTCATAGCTCCCGGCTCAAGGCAGGTTTTAACGATGCTGGCGCAAAACGAAGCGCTTGCGGATATGGTCGGAGCAGGAGCGCGAATACTTGAATCGGCTTGCGGACCATGTATCGGCATGGGACAGGCACCCGCCACGGATGCGGTGTCGCTGAGAACATTCAACCGGAATTTCGAAGGCAGAAGCGGTACGAAATCTGCGAAGGTGTATCTGGTAAGCCCTGAAACTGCGGCAGTCAGTTCGCTGCACGGAGTTCTGACCGATCCGCGGGAAAATGGAGGTTATCCCAAAATCGAAATACCCGACAGCTTCTTTATAGACGAGAACATGATCGTAGCTCCCGCAGCAAAGGGCGCGGAAGTATCGGTCGTTAGAG
>JAQVNH010000104.1 GCA_028703215.1 Eubacteriales bacterium | reverse complement strand
TCCGAAGATTAGTTTATACCCATTGCATTAATTAAAATCATGACCTGGCTAACATTATAATATTGCGCAGTATTAAAAGAAAGTGTATTTGGATAATATAATTGATTTTATTGCCGTATTTATTACTGAAAATTTACTTGCCGGAAATCTGTTTGATTATTGTATAAAACATATTTCTTTTATGTATAATATAGGTAATCAATAATTATTGCAATATTTGGGAGAGCCCCTTGGACAAATCTGTGTTGAGAAATATAAGCTACGGCCTTTATGTAATTGGTTCTGTGAAAAAAGGATCGGTAAACGGTATGATTTCAAATACAGTCATGCAGGTTTCTTCCAACCCGGTTGTCATTGCGGTTTGCGTAAATAAGAAAAGCCTTACAAATGAGTACATTCGAAAGAGCGGTGTTTTTTCCGTCAACATATTGCAAAAAAATATTCCAATCAAAATGATAGGAATTTTCGGATTCAGGAGCGGCAGGGATATCAGCAAATTTGACGGAATAAAATATAAAACCGGGACTACAGGGTCTCCGATAATGCTTGAAAACTGTGTCTGTTATATGGAGGCAGCTGTAATAAACTCTGTGGAAGTTGATACGCACACTGTCTTCTTCGGAAAGGTGATTGAAGGCGAGATACTTAATCACGAGGAACCCCTGACATATTCTTACTACCACCTTATCAAAAATGGGCAGGAACCTCCTGAAGCTCCCGGATATATCAAGAAAGCAACCGAACCCGAAAATAAAAAAACTGATTTGAAAGGAGATAAACCATTGAAAAAGTATATTTGCACGGTATGCGGCTATGTTTATGATCCCGCGGAGGGCGACCCCGACTCGGGCATAACCCCCGGAACGGCATTCGAAGATCTCCCCGCCGATTGGGTATGCCCGGTTTGCGGAGTTGGCAAAGATATGTTTGAAGAAGCGTAATAAAATATTTTTAAAATGAGAGGTCGAATTATGAAGGCTGTGGCTTTGAAAGAAAATATCTGGTGGGTTGGCGGCATCGATTGGGATATACGTAATTTTCACGGGTACCAGACTCCCAGGGGGACAACGTACAATGCCTACCTTGTCATCGACGAAAAAATCGCTTTGATCGATACAGTAAAAAACTATCTTGAAAAGGAATTGCTTTCAAGAATATCCGCTGTTATCGATCCATCCAAAATAGATTATATCGTTGTCAACCATGTGGAAATGGATCACTCGGGTTCACTGCCTCAAATCATGGCTGCTGCTCCAAACGCAGTCATCGTTACGTCTGCCGTTGGCGAAAAAGGTCTGGAAGCCCATTATCACAGCAAATGGAAGTATGTCACGGTAAAATCCGGCGACTCTCTTGATTTAGGAAGAACTGAACTTAAGTTTGTCCAGACTCCGATGGTTCACTGGCCTGATAATATGGTGACATATCTCCCCAAAGAAAAGATACTCTTTTCGAATGACGCATTCGGCCAGCATATAGCATCGCCCGAAAGATTTGACGATGAGCTGGGCTCGGACATCGTGATAGAGGAAGCCGCCAAGTATTACGCAAACATAGTACTTCCCTTTGGCAGCCAGGTGCAGAAGGCGTTGCAGGCTCTCTCAGCTTTGGATATCGATATGATCGCTCCCAGTCATGGCTTGATTTGGCGGGAGCATATATCCGATATTTTAAAAAAATACACCTTATGGTCTGCAAATGAAACGGATGACAAGGCAGTCATAATATATGACACGATGTACGGCTCTACTGAAAAGATCGCATATGCCCTTTTCAGGTCGTTTGAGGAAAAAGGGATCCCTCCGAGACTGATCAATCTTAAATCAAATCACATTTCCGATATCGTTCCTGAAGTTCTTACAGCAAAATATGTCTGTATAGGCTCTCCGACTCTCAACAATAACATGATGCCTACAGTTGCCGCATTCCTGACTTACCTCAAAGGGCTTGCCCCCAAAAACAGGATCGGGATGGCTTTCGGTTCATACGGCTGGAGCGGTCAAAGTGTCGGACAGGTTGAAGATATCCTTAGGGAAATGGGATTTGATATTTTACCTCAGATCAAATTGAATTATGTCCCAACTCAAGCGCAGCTTGACGAAATAAATTTGGATCAGATAAAAATTTTCGTGTCGGATTTTGATTAAAATTTGGCAAGAGAAACAAAAGAGGCAAAGTTGCCTCTTTTGTTTTTAGACAAATTTTAATATATCTTCCATTGGCTTTCTGGATTTATTTCGGAGAGGCTTATCTTCCGCATAGCCGACAGCAATTACCAGATGCACTCTTTTTGACTCGGGGATGTTGAAATACCCCTTTATTTTCACCTCATTCAACCATCCCAGTATGCAGGTCGAGAGCCCCTGGTCCATTGCCGCATAACATATATGGGCAGCAGCTATTCCTGTATCTATCTGAGTATAGTCACGCCTTTTGATCCTTCCTGCAATCGTCGCGGAAGCACTCGCCGACCCATCGTAAATTATTATAAAAGCCCTGCATTCAGATGTGAATTTATTCATGCCGATTTCCTGCACGAATTCCCTTGTTTTTTTAACTGCATCCGGCTCGACAGCCACAATAAAATTCCAGGGCTGCCCGTTGCATGCCGAAGGCGCTAATCTTGCAGCTTCGATACATTTTATGAGTTTTTCTTTTTCAACGTCTATCGGTTTGAAATTTCTGCAGCTTTCCCTTTTTTGTGCCATTTCAAAAAATTTCATTTCTGACTCTCCTTTATTTTTGTTTTTTTGAAATTTTCCATACCGACAAGGCAAAGAATATCGCGGTGATTGCCGAAAGATAAATAATACTCATTGCCGGAGTAAGATCAAAGTCTCCGAACTTGTACATTACACCCATTTCCAGCCTGAAATTTTCGAAGGCTTCTTGCGGTACGCCTGCAAAGGATATTTTTTCCGCCTGCTCCATCATGACCCTCCGGAATAAAAGACCGGTATGTGAGGGCGGAAATATTTTTATAATGGTTTGGATCGGGCCGGGAAGAACCCCTATAGGTATATACATACCTGTCAGAAAACCTATCATGGTACCCAGTACAGTCGATGCGACTCCGAATGAGTTGACTGTTTTGAAATAACTCGCTGTGAAAAACATCATGAATGAAGAACTAACTGTTGCAAAAACGATAAGTCCCAACACTTTAATAAGATTTAATATGCTCAGCAATTCACCGCCTTTTATCACAATGTAGGCTTCAGCCAAAACAAGTGTTATCAGGGTCAATATCATGCTTATTGCAAACGCGCTTGAAATGTAACTTATGGCGAGACTGCTTCTTTTTAGAGGAGAGGCCTGAAAATCCCTGACTATTTTTACCTTATCCTCGATCATGATACCCAACGCGCCCAAAGTTGTCGTAACGGGAGTGACTGTCAGGATCCCCGCCATTATCCAGGTGTTTGCAAGAAATTCAGCGCCCGGCAAGTTTGAGAAGTTTCTGACCATCATATCTCCGAGGAAAAATGCATATAAACCAATAATAATCAAAACACTGAGCATTGAGAAGAATACATTTGCCTTATCGCGAAAAAACAGCATAAGATTGCGCTTGATCAAATATCTCATTCTCTCATCTCCTGCCCGGTAATATTTATAAATGCGTCATCCATGCTGCCTTCGATTACCTGGAATCCCGAAATCATGTCCTTTATTGCTTCAATTACGGGTATGGCTTTTAAAGTGGAGTCGAGCGCGATTGTGACAATATCGCCTTTGATACTGAACGCATATCCCATTCCGCTGACAATTGCAGTTACCTTCTCAACAGAATGCGTATGCGCTGCCAGCTGGTCACTGCTGTATTGTTCTTTCAGATCCGCAGGCGTTCCTTTGGCGATTATGAGACCTTTATCGATAACGACGACATAATCTGCTCTTCCGGCTTCTTCCATATAATGAGTGGTCAGGAAAATCGTTATGCCCATTTCTTTCCGAAGACGTTCAAGCGTTTCCCAAATATTGAGGCGCGTTTGCGGGTCAAGTCCGGTAGTAGGCTCGTCCAATATTAGTATTTGAGGGGTGTTTACCAGGGCTTTTGCGATGTCTACCCTTCTCTTTTGCCCTCCGGACAGTTCTCCGTATGGACGCTTGAAATAAGGAAGGACGCCGCTTTTTTCGGCTGCTTCATTCACAGCCTTGATCAATACTTTTTTGTCTTTAATATATAAACTTCCTCTGATCATTAGATTTTCTTTTACGGTCAGACGGTTGTCAAGCACTCCCTCCTGGAATACATTCCCAAGTATCGACCGTATTTTACTGTCTTCCCTGTCAAGAACGTGCCCCCCTATAACAGCGCCGCCGCCATCAGGTTTCAGAACTGTGTTGATCATGTTTATTGTAGTTGACTTTCCGGCTCCGTTCGGGCCGAGAAATGCGAACAAGGAACCTTTTTCCACATAGAAATCTATACCTTTGACCGCTTCAACAGGTCCATATGATTTTTTCAATCCGGTGATCTCGATAATTTTTTCCATATTACTCCTTTGATAGAGTAGTTATTTCAAATCGACTGAAGGTATTTTTGAGGCAAGTTCTTTTATATTTTGTTCGATTTTTTTGATGATTACGCCAAATTCCTCATCGCTTTTGCCGGTTGGATCTTCAAGCCCCCAATCCTCCTCGTATTTGCTTTCCAAAAACGGGCA
>JAQVNH010000103.1 GCA_028703215.1 Eubacteriales bacterium | reverse complement strand
AACGAGCAGAACTCCTGCGTGTGGTAACATGAATGATGAACCTGCCGAAAGTGAATTTACACCAACATTTTGGACTTGACTGTAATAAATACGGCAATAAAATCAATTATATTATCCAAATACACTTTCTTTTAATACTGCGCAATATTATAATGTTAGCCAGGTCATGATTTTAATTAATGCAATGGGTATAAACTAATCTTCGGAGGATGGATGCAATTGGAAAATTTATTCGGAAATATTCTCAATATCGACTGGAAGCAAGTAGTGATGTGGATCATAGGCGGGATACTGATATATCTTGCCATCAAAAAGAATATGGAACCCGCGCTCCTTTTACCTATAGGGTTTGGAGCGATTCTTGCCAATCTGCCTTTGTCCGGAGCTGTCACACAGGTATTGGATGGCGTCGAAGAGGTTGGCGTTCTCGATACTTTATTTGATGCGGGTATTGCTAATGAACTGTTTCCGCTTCTTTTGTTCATCGGAATAGGGGCCATGATCGATTTCGGGCCGCTGCTTACAAATCCCAAAATGTTCCTTTTTGGCGCGGCAGCGCAATTCGGGATATTTTTCACACTCAGTCTTGCCGCATTGCTCGGATTTCCTTTAAAGGACGCTGCTTCGATTGCTATAATCGGCGCAGCTGATGGTCCTACCTCGATATTTGTGGCAAACTATTTCAATACGAAATATATAGGCGCTATCATAGTTGCCGCCTATTCATATATGGCCTTGGTGCCCATCATCCAGCCTCCTGTTATAAGGCTTATCACAACTAAGAAAGAACGCCTGATTCGAATGCCCTATAACCCCAAACAAACCTCGAGGCTGATCAAGATACTGTTCCCGATCGTTGTTACTGTCATTGCGGGGATAGTAGTTCCGCGCTCGGTTGCTTTGGTCGGTTTCCTTATGTTCGGCAATCTGATCAGAGAATGCGGCGTGCTTGATCTTTTGTCGGAAGCAGCGCAAAAAGTGCTGGCTTATTTGGTAACTCTGCTTCTCGGTATTACCATAGCCGCGAGAATGCAGGCTGCGGAATTTTTGAGTCCGGAAACACTCATGATACTGGCGCTGGGCATGGTCGCATTCATATTTGACACAGTCGGCGGCGTTATGTTCGCTAAATTTCTTAATTTGTTTTCAAAAAAGAAGATCAATCCAATGATCGGAGCGGCCGGAATATCGGCCTTCCCGATGTCTGCCAGAGTGGTGCACAAGATGGGGCAGCAGGAGGACAATCAAAACTTTCTGCTAATGCACGCAGTCGGCGCAAATGTTTCGGGACAGATAGCATCGGTAATTGCGGGCGGTATGATTATGAATCTGATTGCGAGATAGGGAGGGTATGTAATGTTTAAAATCGATTTTCAAGGTTTTTTAGATACTTTGCCGATAATGCTGTATGGCATGATAGGCGTATTTGTGGTCATTGTTCTTATTGCTCTTGTCACAGTGCTGTTCTATAAAGTGATGCCGGCAAAAAAAGAGGAGAATGAATAGCTTCAAAAAGGGGAAGTCAAATGTCTGTTATTCACATAGATTTTTTTTCCAGAAGTCTTTTAATGGGAAGCTCAATGAATGTAATACTTCCGGAGGTCGATGTCAGACACGCGGGTGAGGAAGGCTGGGACGGGGCAACTCCGCTGCCTGTTTTATATCTGCTGCACGGTGTGACAGATGACCATACCTCATGGTGCCGCAAAACATCGATAGAGCGATATGTTGCGGGGAAAAAGCTTGCTGTGGTCATGCCAAATGCCGCAAACAGCTTTTATACAGACGAGCTTCGCGGGTACAAATATTGGGAGTTTATCAGCAAAGAGCTTCCGGAAATAGTGAGAGCCTATTTCAAAATATCGGATAAACGCTGCGACACCTATGTTGCAGGGATTTCTATGGGAAGCTTTGGAGCAGCTAAGCTTGCACTCAACTATCCCGATAAATACTGCAAAGCGGCGTTGCTGTCCGGAGGGATATTCCTGCTGGATGGGCTCAGAGATTTGAGCGACCTGAAAATGCGGATTTTTGGCGAACAGTCGAATATTACCGAGAGCATAAATGATCTGCCTTATTTAGCTAAAAATCTCGCGGAAAAATCATATGAGAAACCTGAATTTTTTACAGCCTGCGGTAAAAATGACTATCTTTATGATCTTCACAATAGGATGGTCCCTTACATGACAGACCTCGGGTACAGCGTCACAAACCATGAAGACGATGAGGCTGCACACAATTGGGCATTTTGGGACAAAGCGATCCAAAATGTGCTGAAATGGATGGACATCAAATAGCGATGAGCATTACGATTGACAATTATTTGCACCGAGTGTAACATTGAACGTGCGGGGGATTAACTCAGCGGGAGAGTGCTACCTTCACACGGTAGAAGTCGTTGGTTCGAATCCAACATTCCCCACCAGTTATTTTTATATGGGGGCGTAGCTCAGCTGGGAGAGCGTACGGTTCGCATCCGTAAGGTCGAGAGTTCGATCCTCTTCGTCTCCACCAAAGAGATCCGTCATATGGGATCAAACCCATCTTTGATGGATTTTATTTTTTAAGGAGAATAATCCTCATGAGTTTTTTGGAATTATTTCTGCTTGCGGTCGCACTGTCCATGGATGCCTTTGCGGTATCTGTGTGCAAAGGACTTGCAATGGGAAAGCCGACCTTCAGAAAGTCTGCGGTTATAGGGCTCTGGTTCGGCTTGTTTCAGGCAGGGATGCCGTTGATTGGCTATATGCTGGGGTCTCAATTTTATAAGGACATAGTATCGATAGACCATTGGGTAGCATTTGTCCTGCTTGCCCTTATCGGAGGCAAAATGATTTTCGAGGCATTTTCGAAAGCAGACTGCGATACCGACAGCGGTTCCCTCAAAGCAAAGGTTATGTTCATATTGGCAATTGCAACAAGCATAGACGCGCTCGCTGTAGGCATAACATTTGCGTTCCTTCAGGTCAATATATTTGCAGCTGTGCTGTTCATAGGAGCTGTTACATTCATAATATCAGTAATTGGAGTAAAAACAGGCAGCATATTCGGCTTCAAGTATAAATCCAAAGCAGAACTCACGGGCGGCATAATACTTATCCTGCTGGGCATAAAGACAGTTTTGGAACACATGGAGCTTATATGATTCCGGGATGTGATAAAATACCGGTGAAAATGTTAATAAAAATAAATATTTGTTGATAATACGGCCGAAGGGGAATTTTTTTTCCTTGGCATCTATAAACTGAAATAGCTTTTATTATTACAATAAATACGAAATGGCGGGACACTGCGGCATGAAATATAAATATATTCTGTTTGATCTTGACGGCACACTGACAGATTCAAAAGACGGCATTATAAACAGCATGAAATTCGCTCTTGAAGCTCTCGGCTATGATCAACTTAGTGATGATGAGTATCTTCGGTTTGTCGGACCTCCGTTTCGCACCTCGATAGTCGAATATTTCGGGATCGGCGAGAACGAAGCAAAAAAAATCGTTGAGAAATACAGAGAACGCTTCAGCACGATCGGATTATTTGAAAACAGAGTATATGAAGGGATCGCGGATATGCTCGGGCAGCTAAGCAGGCAAGGAAGGATATTGGCTGTCGCGACTTCCAAACCGAAAATATTCAGCGATAGGATCCTCATAAAGTACGATCTGAAAAAGTATTTTAAAATAACTGCAGGCAGCGAGTTTGACGGGACCAAAGATGTCAAAGCCGAGATTATTGAGCAAGTATTGGATCAGTTGATCCCTGAGGAAAAAGAGCGAACGAATGTAATAATGGTCGGCGACAGAAAGTATGACATAATCGGCGCAATAAACTGCGGCATCGACTCTATAGGAGTCAGGTACGGCTATGCAGAAGCTGATGAATTGGAGTCGGCCGGAGCGACCTATATTGTAAATACAGTCATCGAGCTTAAAGAATGGCTTCTGAATAATTAGCTTTTCGACAGGGACGATTATTTAAAAACGAATACCGGATTTAGAATCAGTTTTTACAATGCGACGTTTTTTCCTGTCTTAACAAGTAATTTTTCCACATCGGCATGTTTTCCCAGTACGATCAAATGTTCGTTCTGCTTAAAAACATGATCTGCCATAGGAAGCGGGGAAACTTCATCGCCAACTTTTGTCGCTATAATGCTGACATGATACTTGACTCTGAAATTGATTTCACGGATGCTTTTCCCGATCCATTCGGCAAGCGGAGGGATCTCATAAAGGGAAACATCCTTGGTTATCTCAAAATAGTCATATAAATTATTTGAGCTGTAGCGGACTGCAAGCTTGACGGCAATATCCCGATCCGGATCTATAACTCTGTCAGCGCCGTTTCTCAGTAAAAATTTCTCATAGGTCTCTCCGCTTGTAGTACTGATCACATATTTTGCGCCGAGATCTTTCAGCAAACTGGTGATTTCCAGAGTGCTTTGAAAATTGGATGCCATGCACACAAAACACAAATCGAAATTATTGACGCCGAGGGTTCGCAAAACAGCTTCCTGCGTGCAGTCGCCTACCTGCGCATTGGCAGCAAGAGGCATAAGCTCCCTGAGATTTTCCTCCTCTGCATCAACAATCATGACATCGTTTCCGAGTTCTATAAGTTTACGGCTTAAATGTTTTCCAAACCTTCCCAGTCCGATCACCAATATTGA
>JAQVNH010000102.1 GCA_028703215.1 Eubacteriales bacterium | reverse complement strand
AAAGGGCGAGATCACTCTTTTGTTACAGGGACTTAAAGAATTGGATCTCGATATGAGAAAAGAAGTAGGCCGAGAGGCTAATCTCTTAAAGGAAGAACTGGCGGAGCTGATAGCACATAAACAAGCTGAGCTTCGGGAGAGCAGCTTAAGAAAGTCCATCGGGATCCAGCAGGATTTTGATTTCACTCTTCCGGGAACATATTATCCCACGGGCTCGCTTTCCCCGGTTACGATCGTTCAGAAGGAAATTGAGAAGATATTCACGGGTATGGGATTTAATATCGTTGACGGTCCCGAAGCGGAAGACGACTATCACAATTTTGCAGCCCTCAACTTTACCGAACACCACCCTGCGAGGGATATGCAGGACACCTACTGGCTGGAGAACGGAGATCTTCTGCGGACGCATACCTCTCCCTGCCAGGTAAGAGCGATGAAGAAATACGGAGCTCCGCTTCGCGTGATCGCTCCCGGCAGATGCTTCAGGAATGAAAACATCGATGCTTCCCATGAGAATACTTTCTTCCAGGTTGAAGGAATGATGATCGACAGGAATATTTCGATCGCAAATTTGATTTACACCATGAAACTTCTGCTAACAAAAGTATTCAATAAAGATGAACTCAAAATAAGGCTTAGGCCGGGGTACTTTCCTTTCGTAGAGCCTGGATTCGAGCTGGATCTGAACTGCCTGATTTGCGGGGGTTCAGGATGCCCGACCTGCAAGCACAGCGGATGGATCGAGATGCTTCCGTGCGGGATGGTGCATCCTAATGTTCTAAAATATTCAGGCATCGATCCCGAAGTATTCACCGGATTTGCTTTTGGACTGGGACTTACCCGGCTGGCTATGATGAAATACGGGATCAGGGACATCCGTGTTCTGAACTCCGGAGACTTAAGGTCTTTAAGACAGGTTGCGACAAGGTAGGGGGCAGATAAATGAAGATTTCACTCAACTGGATAAGGGATTTTATCGATCTGGATAATATTGAGATAAATGAGCTTGCACACAGGTTTACGATGGCTGCCGCTGAGATCGAGGAAGTAATTGAGACGGGCGGGGAAGTCAGCGGAGTAGTTGTGGGATTTATCAGAAGCGTAAGCCCTCACCCCGGGTCGGACAAATTGAAAGTGTGCCTGGTAGAAGCCGGAGGGAAGGAATACCTGAGCGTCTGCGGAGCTCCGAACGTCAGGGAGGGCGTAAAGGTCCCGTTTGCTTTACCGGGCGGCTCTATCAGAAAAAATCCCGAGGTCAGGATAACACAGATAGCGGGTATCGCCAGCAGCGGGATCATTTGCTCTGCTGCTGAAATCGGCATGAGCGATGATCATGAAGGGATCCTGATACTTCCCGACGATTATGAAACGGGAAAAAACATAAAGGAATACATTCCTCTTGATGATGTTATCATCGAAATCGACAATAAATCGATCACAAACAGACCGGATCTTTGGGGACATTTCGGTATTGCGCGTGAATTCGCGGCGCTTTTCGGAAAAAAACTGAAGGCTCCTGAACTGGATGAATCTCCGGAGGATAAAAACCTTGCGGGTTTAGACATAGAGATAAGGGACAAAAGCAAGTGTCTCAGATATTCGGGTGTCTGCATCAAAAACGCCGGAGGCGCTTTGACCCCTTATAAAATGCAGGTCAGGCTGTTTTACTGCGGGATGAGGCCTATAGAGCCGATAGTGGATCTGACCAACTATATCATGCTGGAAATCGGCCAGCCGATGCACGCCTTTGATAGAAAAAATATCGAAAAAATAATAGTTGATTCGACTGAAAATGAGATCAACTTCGTGACACTTGATAAAACCGGGAGAAAAATCCCCGCTGATACCCTCATGATCAATAATCAAAACGAGCCTGTCGCTATAGCGGGAATAATGGGAGGGGAAAAATCGGGAATATCCCCGGAAACGGATTCTATTTTTCTTGAATCCGCGACTTTTGAGGGAGCGTCGATCAGAAAAGGCTGTTCGAAGATCGGGCTGAGGACCGAGTCGAGCGCCAGATATGAAAAAAGCCTTGACCCGCAGCTTGCTCTGCAGGGAATAAGGAGATTCATCAAACTGTTCAGGGAGATCAAGCCGGACATTGTGATCGGATCGAAGATCACCGATGTATATCCGGTTCCCGCTGAACCGGTCAGGATAAGGATCGAAAGAGAGCTCATCGACAAATACGTTGGGCAGCATCTGCCTTCCGAGAGGATCCGTCACATACTTGAATCACTCGAATTCAAGGTCAGGCAGGACGGGGACGTTTTTGATGTGTCGGTGCCGTCTTTCAGAGCAACCAAGGACATAACGATGAAAGCCGATCTGATCGAGGAGATCACCCGCATATACGGATATGACAATATTCAGCCGGCAACCGTAAATGTTGAACTTAGACCTGTCGATCATAACAGGGAAAGAGAGACCGAGCATAAAATCAAGGAGATCCTTGCCGAATCCTTTGGATTCAGCGAAGTAAACAGCTATATCTGGTATGACGACGACTTCAATAAAAAAGCAGGGATAACTCATGATGCAAAGCTGCGAATCGCAAACCCCCATGCTAAAAATATGAGTATTCTCAGAGACAGCATGTTTCCTTCTTTGATGCAGATGGCGGAGGGAAATGCGAGGTATTTCGATGATTTCGGTATTTTTGAGATCGGGAGCGTATTCAATCTCGGCAAAAACAAAGAAACCTTGCAGCACAAAAACCTCTGCATACTTGCCGCATCCAAAGCAGAAAAGGAAGACGCTTTATTTTACAGGCTGAAGGGGATCTTCGCGCATATATTGAAAACCGTTAAAAAGAAAGACGCAGAATTCGTAAAAGCAGATATCGGAGACTATTCATGGCTGCATCCGGTCAAGTCTGTCACAATAAAGACCGATGGAGAAAAACTGGGATATATCTCGGTCACTCATCCTTCGGTCGGCGATCCGGCAGATAAAAAACTCAAAACAGCCGTACTCGAGATCCGTATGGATGTATTCAACGATATATCGGAAAAACAGATCACCTATGCCGAACCGTCAAAATTCCAGAGAGTCAACCTGGATTTTAGTTTCCTGGCTGACTCAAGTATTTCATACGAGCAGTTTAAAAAAGACGCGCTCGCATTTGAAAGTGACATTGTAAAGGAGTTTTCATTTGTAGGCATTTATACCGGGAAAGGACTGCCGGAGGGCAAAAAGAGCATAACCGTTAACTATCGGATAGGCTCGGACGAAAGGACGCTTACAGGGGAAGAAATAGAAGAATTCACAGCTGCGCTGCTCTGCTTTATGGAAGGCAGGGGATACCCTCTTAGATAAAAGTCCTGCAAAACACGCAACGAAGGTATCATGGGGCATAATTAACCGGATGAGGGAGATATGATGAAGAGTCTGAAAGTGGATCTTGAAAAAGCAGACAGTTTTATAAACGGAGAAGACATCGCTTCCTATCAGGATAAGATACTTCAGGCCCACAAGATGCTTCACGGAAAAACCGGACCGGGCAGTGAATATTTGGGATGGCTGGATCTGCCCGTGGAATATGACAAGGATGAATTCTTGAGGATCGGAGAAGCCGCGGCGAAAATACGGTCAAATTCCGACGCTCTTGTCGTGATAGGGATCGGAGGCTCGTATCTTGGCGCCAGGGCTGCCGTTGAAGCGCTCAACCACACATTTCTCAATTCACTCGGCAATGCCGGGAGAAAAGCCGCGCAGGTTTTTTTTGCCGGGCATAACATAAGCTCCTCATATCTTTCGGATCTTTTTGATCTGCTTGAAAACAAGGAAATATCGATCAATGTTGTTTCAAAATCCGGAACCACGACCGAACCGGCTATAGCATTCAGATTTTTCAAAGAGTATATGGAAAAACGATACGGGAAAAAGAAAGCCGGGGAACGTGTTTTTGTAACAACGGACAAAACCCGCGGAGCCTTGAGAAATCTTGCCTGCAGCGAAGGATATGAAAGCTTTGTGATACCTGACGATGTCGGAGGAAGATATTCGGTGCTGACAGCGGCAGGGCTTCTTCCGATAGCGGCGACGGAAGCAGACATAGGTGAAATTATGAGAGGCGCGGCCGACGCGCGCGAGCTATACAGGGAACCTCTGCTGGAGAAAAATGACTGCTATATGTATGCTGCGGCAAGAAATTATTTTTACGACAGCGGCAAAATTATCGAGATAATGGAATGTTACGAGCCCTCGATGCACTTCTTTATCGAATGGTGGAAGCAGCTCTTCGGAGAAAGCGAGGGCAAGGACGGCAAGGGGATATTCCCTGCGGGAGCAGATTTCACGACTGATCTTCATTCAATGGGCCAATATATCCAGGACGGGAAAAGAAATATATTCGAAACAGTGCTCAATATAGAAAAGGCGAAGACGGATTTGTCGATAAAAGAAAACAGAAATGATGCCGACCAGCTCAATTATCTTGCGGGAAAGACGATGCATCATATAAATTCAAAGGCTCTTGAGGGAACGCTGCTGGCTCACGCCGACGGGAATGTGCCGGGCATCTTATTGAATGTGCCGCAGATAGATTCATATTATTTCGGACAGCTGGCATATTTTTTTGAAAAGGCATGCGCGATCAGCGGCTATATGCTCGGAGTGAATCCGTTCAACCAGCCCGGAGTCGAAGCTTACAAGAAAAATATGTTCGCACTTCT
>JAQVNH010000101.1 GCA_028703215.1 Eubacteriales bacterium | reverse complement strand
AGATCCAATTCTTTAAGTCCCTTTAACAAAAGAGTGATCTCGCCCTTTTTTCCGAGAAATTCGACGCGAAGGCTTTCGAGCTGTTCAATGGTCTTCGAGCTCTGTATTTTGCTTTTTGCTTTTTCTCTCAATGATTGAATGCTTTCAATCATTATTATCACTCCAATGCACCTATAGATTAACTATGCGATTTCAATAAATTTCTTCAGGTTTTCATAGCTTAAGGTTACTCCCAGGATCGTTTCTTCGATCCCTTCGAATTCCAGTGAGATGGTATCGTCATAACCCGATTTTTTTACCAGATGCAGCAATTGCATTACATCAAGGTCTCCGTGTCCAAATATCGCCCCGCGAAGGAAATTTCCCCCTCTGGTCTCAAACCATCCCTCCCCCGGGAAAGGCACGGAACCGGATTTGCAGTGAAAATCCTTTCCATGGACATGAAAGGCGTAAGGTATTAGCTTTCCGACGGCTTTAAAGGGTTCCTCGTCAGCACACAGAAAATTGCCTATATCTACGAGAAGTCCGAAATTGCTATGATCCACACTGCAATAGAGCTTTTCCATCCGGTCGCTGTCCTGGCAAAAAAAGCGGTGATTTTCGGTCATGGTCCTGATGCCCAGTTCAGCCGCATATTCGGTTACTGCTCTGCATCCTTTCGTTAACCGAGGCAAAACATTATAGAACATAGCAGCCTTGGCGCTGTTGGGAAAAAATCCTTTGGTGGCGTCATGACGCATGCCTTTTGCTCCGAGGATCACTGCGACTTTTACGTGCGATTTGACTCTCTCGATCTCAGCATCCAAATCACCGCCGCAGCCATCCAAAAAATCTGCGGCAATGGTATAATTCCCCATCTCTATCCCTGCCCGCGAGCACTCATCTCTGACAGTCCGCGCATAATATTCGATCGTTTGCCCCTTCGGGACATCCAACCCCGAGAACTCTATTACATCAAACCCTATCCTGCGGGCTTCCGGTATGATCTCAAGCTCGGTCATTTTTCCGGTACTCACAAGTTTGCGAAAACTATAGCTGTTTACTCCGATTTTCATTTTGATCCTCCGAAAAAACATAATAAAAGCTTTTCTTTATCGAGTTTCAAGCCGATATATCTTCATAATTATCATATACATGCATATTTTTGTCAACAAAAGCGGCCCTCGATCAAGTTTTGAAAATTTTTAAGTTTAATGCAGTATAATATTGTTGGAACATTCCGCATCTCTTATCGTCATAACATTTACAAAGCATTATTAAAGAGGGGGATCCATCCAATGAAAAAATATAAGGTTTTAAGCATTATACTCGTTGCGGCGCTGGTAGTTGCCGCGGTATTTGTTTTCAATCCTTTCAAACCCAAGCAGATAGTCCTTGCCGAGCAGTATCGAAAGGGGTTCAGTCTGGTACCTGATAAATATGATTCTTCGGGCGTAATGGCCGGAAGCACATTTACTCTTAAAACATCAGGAGAAGTTGAACTTTCTTATCTCGCCGAGAATCTGTCGATCGACGGGCTCGGAAAACCATCCGTCGTCCCGGACGGAGAGAAAAAGTTCATTGTGGCTGTGAACACTCCCCTGGATAAGAACAAGCTATATACGTTCAGACTTCTTGCCTCGGATGGCGAAGAGGTCACATGGACCTTCCAGACATCAATGGATTTCGGGATAATAGGTTCTTTTCCTGAGAACACCGGCACAAATGTTCCGATAAACACAGGGGTCGAAATCTATTTCACTCATGCGGAATTTGATAGCCTTTCACAATATTTTGAGATCACTCCTTCTGTCAAAGGCAGCTTTGAAAATCACGGTCATGCGGCAGTCTTTGTTCCCAAGGACGAGCTTGAGCCAGGAACACTTTACACGGTGACCGTCAAAGCAGGCCTGGCTCTCAAAGGAAGCGAGCAGAAGCTCAGAGACGATTATGTCTTTAGGTTTGAGACAGCTTCCGACCGTGAATACTCAAATGATTACAAGGGCTCATTTTACTACAAAAACGTGATCAATGAATATGCGGTGGGCGAAAGCCCGGTCCTGCCGTTCGGATTTTATTTAAACAACCAAAGGACCGGTTCGATAGAAATTTCTACAAATGTTTATGCTTATAAAGATGCGGACAGTTTCATAAACGCCGTCACTTCTCTGGATTCTGTTCCGTATTGGGCATATTACAGCTGGATGGACAACAGATTTGATATTTCCGGCCTTGAGAAGATAGCCGGATTCACCCAAGAGGTGCCTGTAAATTTCAGAAGTGAGCAGTTTATAAATGTTCCCGTTCTGGATGCGGGATATTATCTCGTTGACAGCGCATGGGAGGACATTCATTTCCAGACTCTTATACAGGTAACCAACCTGTCAGTTTATGTTTCCGACAGCAATACGAAGACACTGCTCTGGGTCAATGATCTGGGAACCGGTCTGCCTGTTGCAAACGCCACTGTAGAGAACACAAAAAACAACTCTGATTATCAGACAAATAATAGCGGCATCGCCATATTCGATACATACAAGCTCGACTCTTCTGAAGAAGAGTCTTCCCAAGGCTATTATTTTAAGATCTCAGCTCCCGACGGCTCCAACGCGGTAATTCCCTGTTACAGTTACAGGCTGTTCGGTTACGACGATTACTATTACGATAATGACAGCCAGTACTGGAGATATTTCCAAACTGACAGAAGTCTGTACCTGCCCGATGACAAGGTCGAGTTCTGGGGATTTCTGAGAAACAGGTTCAGCGATGAAGAAATCGGAGAGCTCACAGTTGAAATTTCTCAGGGCTACCGCTACATGTACAGATCAAGCTACATGTCATTCTATATGCCTTATATCCAAAAACCGCTTGTTTCTATAAAAGTAAATGCAGAAGCAGGCTTCTTCGAGGGCGGCTTTGAACTTCCCAATCTCGATGCGGGCGGATATCAGGTCGTAGTTAAAAATGGCGATAAAATCATCAGCAGCTATTACATCAATGTACAGGAATATATCAAGCCCTCATACACGATGAGGATCGAGAAGGATAAGCAGGCAATATTCGAGGGCGAAAATATCAATTTTACGATCAATACCAACTTTTTTGAAGGCACGCCCGTTTCAAACCTCGACATCAGGTATTCGCTCTCCGGCATCTCAAATCACCAGGGTCAAAGTATTAAAACCGATGAGCAGGGAAAAGCTGTGATTTCATTTACGCCTGTTTCCGCGGGGAATATGCAGGGAGAAAGCGGATTGTATATCAACAGCAGCGCTATCCTGCCTGAAAGCGGAGAAATATACGGGAATTCGTATGTCAGAGTATTTATCAACGATGTCAATGTTACATTTGATACCGAGATAATTGACGGGAAGACCGTCATCACTGCAAAGCTGAACGAGATAGTCCTGGACAGGCTTAACAGCGGTTCTGAGGACTATTACGATTACCTGGGAGACCCCGTTTCCGGGAGAACTCTGACCGGTCAGATCATCAAGCACACCAGGATACGAATTGAGGACGGACAATATTATGACTTTATCAATAAGGTCTTTGTAAAAACATACAGATACGACGAGATCACGTCTGATGCAGGAAGTTTTAACATGACAAGCGACGAGAACGGGGTCGCCGGCTACAGCATCGAGCTTCCGGAAATCACGGACACCTGGTATACCGCAAAGATCAGCTGTCCGGATAATGACGGCAAGACAATGGATTTTGAAGTATATTTATACAACAATATGCTTATGGAGAGCTATATTTCAAATTATGAATATTATTCACTCACGGGCGATGAGGAAAATTTCAGGCTTGGCGAAGAGGTCAGACTCACTTTCAACAAGAACGAAGAGCCGCTGGCTGAAGGCAGTTTTCTTTTCATCGAATCCCATAATGGCATAAACGGATATAACCTTTCGGATACTTCCTCATATTCGGGGATATTTGATGAAAACGAGATACCAAACTACTATGTGACAGGAGTATACTTCAACGGCAATACATATATAGATGAGTATTGCAATGTGGTATACGACTACGATGAAAAAACACTTGATATACAGGCACAGTCTGATAAAACTGCTTATAAGCCCGGAGAGGAGTGCACGATAAAAATAACCGCCGTCGACATCAACGGCAAACCTACGGCTGCGAGAGTCAATCTTGCAATCATAGATGAGGCGCTGCTGAAATTGAGCGATCAGTATGTCAATGTTTTGCAAAGCCTTTACAGCTGGGTGAACTCTGGTATCACATATACATACTCTTCCCACCTTAATTCCGGCGGCAATGCGCGTACTTCCGGCGCTGTTACTCAAGAAACCGCCTCTTCTATGGGCGGAGGCAGAGACGAATCAAACGGATCCCCTGTCAAAAATGATGCCGCACAACCTGCAGCTGGAGACATGGCACTCAGCGAAGCCTACATCAGACAGGAATTCAAGGATACCGCATATTTCAGGACTGTCACCCTTGATGAAAACGGCGAGGGAACGATAACCTTCAAACTCCCTGACAATGTTACTGCATGGAGAGTTACTATGGCGGGTATTTCCGAAGGACTCTTCGGCGGAACCGGCACGGCGCAGCTCAATGTATCCCTGCCCTTCTTTATCAACTACTCCATGAACAATGTGTACCTTTCAGGCGACCAGCCCTATGTCGGAGTAACGGCTTATGGCGAGGCACTGGAAAAAGGAGACAAAGTTACTTTCCAGATCACTTCTCCTCAGC
>JAQVNH010000100.1 GCA_028703215.1 Eubacteriales bacterium | reverse complement strand
ATTCAATGATACGTCGTGAAAGACTTGACAATAAGCAGAAATAAAAAGATATAATGTTTGATGTAAACGCATATTTAAACGTGTTTTTGGAGGAACGATGAATAAGACGGTCAGGCGTATCTATGTTGAAAAAAAGCCGGGATTTGATGTAGAGGCAAAATCGCTTTACAGGGATTTGAAATATAATCTCGGCATAAAAAAACTCGAAAAGGTAAGAACGATAAATCGCTATGATATCCAGGGGATCTCTGAAAATGAATACAAAAGAGCTGTTGACATAGTTTTCGCAGAACCGCCCGCAGACTTTGTATATCATGATGATATTGACATTGATAAAGCGGACGGATATTTCGCAGTCGAGTATTTGCCGGGACAATATGACCAGAGGGCTGATTCCGCGGCGCAGTGCGTGCAGATCCTTACCGGAGGCGAGAAACCGGTCATACTGACAGCAAAGGTGATCGCTCTTTACGGAAATATTTCCGACAAGCAGTTAGAGATAGTAAAAAAGTATTGCATCAATCCTGTCGAAAGCAGAGAGGCATCCTTTGAGAAACCCGGCTCGCTGGAGCCTGATGTTTTCATTCCGGCAAGCATCAAAACGGAGCATGGCTTCACACAGATGGATGATGCGCGATTGTCCCGTTTTCTTGATAAAATGGGATTTGCGATGTCCTTCGAGGATCTTAAGTTTTGCAGACAATACTTCAGGGACGAGGAAAAGCGCGACCCGACAGTGACCGAGCTGAAAGTGCTCGACACTTACTGGTCAGATCACTGCAGGCATACGACTTTTCTGACCGGTTTGGAAAATATTGAAATTGAAGATGGAAAATACACCGCTCCGATTAAAGAATCCTACCTCGAATATATCAAAGCAAGAAAATTTCTATATGAAGGCCGATCAAGAGATATAACCCTTATGGACATCGCTACGACGGCAATGAAGGAATTCCGAAAAAAAGGACTTCTCGATGATTTGGAGATATCCGATGAGATAAATGCCTGCAGCATCATCGTAAAAGCTGATGCCGACGGAAAACAAGAGGATTGGCTTGTCATGTTCAAAAACGAGACTCATAATCATCCGACTGAGATCGAACCCTTTGGCGGTGCCGCAACCTGCCTCGGAGGAGCCATAAGAGACCCTCTGTCGGGAAGATCCTACGTTTATCAGGCGATGAGAGTGACGGGCAGCGGGGATCCTCGCGCAAAAGTCGAGGACACCATCCCCGGAAAGCTTCCGCAGCGAAAAATAACGACTGGAGCTGCCGCAGGATACAGTTCTTACGGGAACCAGATCGGACTTTCGACCGGACTTGTGGATGAGATATACGACGATGGCTACATAGCAAAAAGAATGGAAATAGGAGTAGTTCTCGGAGCTGCTCCCAGAAGGAATGTTTTCAGAGGAGTGCCTGAACCGGGTGATACGGTGGTTCTTCTCGGAGGAAGGACCGGCAGGGACGGATGCGGCGGAGCTACAGGCTCTTCAAAAGAGCATACCCGTGAATCTCTTATGACTTGCGGAGCAGAAGTTCAAAAAGGCAATCCCGTCACCGAAAGAAAGATACAGAGGCTTTTCAGGAACCCGAAGGTCAGCCGCATGATTGTCCGATGCAATGATTTTGGCGCCGGAGGAGTTTCGGTGGCGATCGGCGAACTTGCAGACGGACTGTCGATAGATCTTGATTCTGTGCCCAAAAAATATGAGGGGCTTGACGGTACAGAGCTTGCCATATCTGAGTCGCAGGAGAGAATGGCAGTGCTATTGAGGGAAAAAGACGTGCGGAGCTTTATTGCTGAAGCCGCAGCCGAAAATCTCGAGGCGACAAAAGTTGCGGAAGTCATCCGGAAAAAGAGACTTATAATGACCTGGAACAAAAAGACCATAGTTGATATAAGCAGAGATTTTCTCAACACAAACGGCGCGAAGCAGCATGCGGATATAAAGGTCGCAGCCCCGGGCAAAACTGATTTTTTTGAAAAAAACCTTTCTCCTGAGAATATTGATAAAATAGAGGAGCTATGGCTCAATAGCCTTGGCAGGCTTGATACCTGCTCTCGAAAAGGACTGGCGGAAAGATTCGACAGCACTATCGGAGCCGCGTCAGTGCTGATGCCTTTCGGCGGCAAGTATCAACTCAGCCCGGCTGAAGGCATGGCAGCTAAACTTCCTATGGCAGGAAAAGAAACGAATACAGCAACCTTGACCGCGCATGGCTTTAATCCGGAAATTGCAAAATGGAGTCCTTTCCACGGAGCAGTATATGCTGTTGTGGAGGCTGCGGCAAAAATCGCTGCCATGGGAGGAGATTACAGCAGGCTGAGGCTTACGCTGCAGGAATATTTTGAAAAACCGCGCAATGAACCTGAAAGATGGGGAAAACCTTTCAGCGCGCTTCTCGGCGCATACTATGCTCAGAAAAAATTCGGAATACCCGCAATAGGCGGAAAAGACAGCATGTCCGGTTCATTTATGGACATGGATGTTCCTCCGACTCTGGTTGCGTTTGCGGTTGGCATCACAGATGCCGATAAGGTTATTTCGGCTGAATTCAAGAAAATAAACAGCCCCGTGATCATTACAGAAACTGTCCGGGGAGAGGACTCGCTTCCAGATTTCGACGAATTAAAAAAAATATATTCGCGTATAAATAAGCTGGCGAAGGAAGGCAAGATACTTTCCGCATCAAGCATTCGCGCCGGAGGTGCGGCAGCTGCAATAAGCAGGATGTGCTTCGGAAACATGATCGGGTTCAAATTTGATTCAGGTTATGATATCAAAAAGATTTTTGTTCCGTCATACGGCTCGATCATCCTTGAACTTTCCGAGAACTCGAAGGAGGAAGATCTCGAAGGGATAAGATACAGAATTATCGGAAGCACGAGCGCGGAAAAAATGATAACCGTAAAAAATGTCCCGATTAGTCTCGATAAAGCTTTAAAGGCATGGATGGAACCTCTTGAGGAAGTTTTCCCGACAGAACCGCGGAATGCATCCAATCGTAAAATAAGCATAAAAAAGCTGTTAACAGATGCCGGCGAGACTGATCGCGCGTCAAAAAAGACCGCAAGGATAAAAACGGCAAAGCCAAGGGTATTCATACCGGTATTCCCGGGAACCAATTGCGAATATGACAGCGCGAATGCATTCGGCAAGGCCGGAGGAATACCGGACGTTATGGTGATAAGAAATTTGTCGGCCGAAGACATAAAATATACCGTCGAAACCATCGCTGAAAAAATCGACCGGGCTCAGATCGTCATGCTTCCCGGAGGATTCAGCGCCGGAGACGAGCCTGACGGATCAGGCAAATTTATAGCCGCCGTCATGAGAAATCCTTATATTTCGGAGGCGCTGACTAAGCTGCTTAAATATCGGGATGGTCTCATGCTTGGCATATGCAACGGTTTTCAGGCTCTTGTGAAACTCGGTCTCCTTCCGTTCGGAGAAATACTGCCGCCTCATGAAGATTATCCTACTTTGACATTCAATACGCTGGGAAGACATGTTTCGTGCATGGCCAGGACAAAGATTGTCTCAAAGCTTTCTCCGTGGCTCTCACTTACAAAGCTCGGCGATATACATACGATACCGGTCTCGCACGGGGAGGGGCGATTTGTTGCGGGAGCTGAAATACTTGGTAAAATTGCCCGCAGCGGTCAGATCTGCACTCAATATGTGGATTTAGAGGGAAATCCGACGTATGACGCCAGGTTCAATCCGAATGGCTCTGCAGAAGCAATTGAAGGCATATGCAGCCCCGACGGAAGAATATTCGGGAAAATGGCTCATTCCGAAAGGATTGGCAGAAACGTCGCGATAAATGTTCCGGGCAACAAGGACCAAAGGATTTTCGAGTCCGGAATAAATTATTTTTTATAGAACAGGGGGAAATGTGATGAAAGCTGTCACGTTCAGCGCGAAACTTCCCACATACATCAGGACGATGATTTTGGGAAAAATCAACAGGAAAAATTATTACAGCAAGCATTCGTGCGTAAGATTCGAGGAAGTTGCCGAACCTGCTTTGCCCGGCGAAGACTGGGTAAAGGTAAAAACCCTGTACGGAGGGATATGCGGCAGCGACCTGGGATTGGTTTTTCTTCACGACAGCCCTCTGCTCACTCCTTTTGCATCAGAGCATTTTGTCATAGGACATGAAAATATCGGCACAATAGTTGAAAAAGGGAGCAATGTCAAAGAATTTGCAATAGGAGACAGGATCGTGGCTGACGATAAACAGTCCTGTGAACCAAGGGGAATACCCGAATGCAGCAACTGTAAAAAAGGAAAGTACAATCTTTGTCTGAATTTTACGGAAGGGAACTTGTCACCCGGAACTATCATGGGCTCGTGCGAGGATACCGGAGGCAGCTGGGGCGAATACTATGTCGCACATAGATCCAGACTGTTTAAGGTGCCTGATAATCTGAAAGATGAGGAAGCGGTCCTTGTTGATCCTTTGTCTTCGGCATTGCACCCTGTTTTAAAGGATTTTCCGGACGACGGCGAAAAAATTCTTGTGCTGGGAGCCGGGATAATAGGACTGCTGGTTACGGCGGTTTTGAGAACGCTTGGATCAAAAGCTGATGTGACAGTTCTTGCGCGGCATGGCTTCCAGGCTGAACTTGCCGAAAAATACGGAGCGACAAGAGTTGTCAGGAACGGAAGTCTCGACAAAATGGCTGAGCTTACGGGTGCGAAAATCGTAAAACCTATCATGGGCGATAAATATTTA